>CAZPHZ010000036.1:0-13656 GCA_964586035.1 uncultured Saprospiraceae bacterium | reverse complement strand
GGGCCGTAAGATTTATGTCACCGTCACAGGGAAACCCGGCCCCGTGCGGCTCCCCGTTTGGTCGCAGAGCAGCTACGACTACGACCGTTACTCCAACAAGCTGGCCAGGCTGGGCATCGAAAGCCGCGTAACAAAGCGGGTATTCGACAACCGGCAAGCAGACAACACCATCCTTTATTTGATTTACGATGGTAAAAAAGTGACGGAGCACCAGGTGAAAAAAGGCTTCGAGGTAATGATGGGCAGCACGCTCGAATTCGTGGTGACGGAGCGCCTGAGCAACGAAATGGAAATCCCGCAATTGCGCTGCATGACATACGATGCGGCGCAATTTCTGGTGAGCACCTCCAATCTCAATATCGGGCAGGTGTATGAGGACGAAACGGTAACCAACCGCAATACAGCTTATGTTTACCGCCAGGAACCGGCATTTATCTCGGGGAAGACCATTCAGATGGGGGCCCAGATAAGTGTTTGGCTGATGCAATCGCTGCCGGATGGATGCACTACCGACGGGCTCATGGACACCGGAAATGGCGGTATTTGATTCAACCTTGCCCGCAAATGCTATCGTTCTATTGCACAGCAACAAATTCCATGAACGGACGTTTCCCATACTGATTTTATTGAATGCGGTTATGGGCGTAAAATGCGTTCCGGAAATAACCAAAAACACCTGGTTGCCAAAGCCACAATACATGCTGATGATGAGATTGTTGTACGTTTCAATTCTGCTTTTTTTTACCGTTTCTATTATTCAGGCTCAAACTCTTGGCGTCGCCCCGGCACAGAGTAACCCCGTCCTCCGCAGTTATTCTGCAAAAAAGGAGAAGCAAAATGCCACGCTAGCTGCGCGCCTGACTGGCGAAAACCCATTGTCATTTGGAGATTGGCGTGGTGGCGGAGATTGCCCGCCGGAGCCCCTGGGGAACTTTGTCGTCTCCGGTGACAGCGTCGTTCTGGAGGTAGATACCTTTGGCCTGAATTCTGGCGACACTGCCATCTTTGCGATTTTGAATGGTGGCGATTTGCAATATGGCACCGCCTATCTCGACGGCATCCATCTCGTGTATCTTGCCTCTTCCGGTTTGCAAGGAGCTGGGGTGGAGACCGTTTTGGTTGAGTTTTCAGATTTGATAGATAAGGATACCATCCCTTTGGAAATAAATGTGGTGCGTAAAGGAAGGAACGTAATTGCCAGCATGCAATTCGTGCAACCCGAGTCCGTGACCACCTATTGTCTCGATGACGAATTGAGTTTCCCGGTCCCGATGGCATGCAGCAGGCTCATTGATTGTGCAGATGATTACGACGGGGAGGGGCACCAGTCCTTTCATTTCAGTTCTTATAATTATCCCGATACCTGCCTGGTCTATTATGCCAGCCGGTTTCCGGGGACCGATACGGTGTGCGTGGCCATTTGCGATGAATTGGCGATATGCGATACATTCAAAATACCCATTATAGTCCAGGGTGATACTTTGCATGGGTTGCCGTTTTTCGATGATTTTTCTAAAAATGACGGGCCGTACCCCGCTTCCGAAAAGTGGTTGGACAAAAGCACTTACGTAAATAACACCCTCGCCAAAGACCCGCCGTCCCTCGGCTTTGCCACGTTCGACGGACTGGATAAAAATGGCAACCCTTACGATATTCTCAGCGGGGCAGGGGACCGGCTCACCTCCAAGCCCATCGATATCTCGGCATTTTCACCGGCGAATGATATTAGCCTCAAATTCGCGCTGGCTCCCAAGGGCTACGGCTTAGAGCCGGAGCTGGTGGACTCGTTCATTGTGGAATTCCGAAATGACCAACGGGAGTGGGTGCGCATGGCTACTTTTCTCGGCCCGGGCGACATACCCCTCGATTCATTTCCTCCATTCGTTTTCCATAGTTACCAGCTCGACGATGCGCAGTTTTTTCACACTGCCTTCCAATTCCGGCTAACCGCATTTTCTTCGCCGGGTGGCTTCGGCGACTTGTGGCACGTAGATTATGTGCGCCTGGCGGCAAATGAAGGTCTCGACCACACTTTTCCAGATGTGGCATTCACGGAATTACCCACTTCTATTTTGAAAAATAATACCTCCATGCCCTGGCGGCATTTCAACGGCTTTGAAGACGCGGAATTGAAAGATACCCTTTACGCCCATTTTTACAACCACTTCGATGCGGTGACAGCCCTCGGTGCTTCGGAAGTTAATTTCCGGGAAACCACCTCTAGTCAGGATTTCAACCAGGGATTCACGGTGGTGGAAAGCGGCCAGGACAACAACATGGCCATCAAGACACCAGAAACGAGGGTGAGGGTGATTCCATCCTCCAATTTCAATGAAATCAGCCAGGCGTTGAAAGACATCCCCTTTACCGAATTTCGCAATTTACAAACCAAGTATTTTTTCAATCTATCGGCCCAGTCCTCCGAGTTCCTGACCAACGACACGGTGCGTCTCGAAACACCGTTCGACGATTATTTTGCCCACGACGACGGCACCGCAGAATGGCAGGTGTTCGTGAAATTCGCCGAAGGCGGTGAGCAAATGGCTACTCGGTTCCACGCCAATGTAGACGACACACTTAAAGCTGTGCGCATCATGTTTCCCGAGGTGAACGGCGATGTGCAAAACCAACTATTCAATTTGAGAATTTGGACCGGACCCTTAGATTCGGTGCCGGTTTTCGAGCGGGAGTTGCTCCGGCCCTTTTACCCCAGCAACCTGCTCGATACATTGCAGGGCTACACCACCTATCTGCTCGATGACTTCCTCGGCAATGAAACCCCTGTGTTCATACCCGCCGGCGATTTTTATGTAGGGTGGGAGCAGGTCACGGCGGCCCAGCTCGGTGTCCCCGTTGGTTTCGATATCCAAAACCCATGCAACTGCAATTTTTCGAACATCAACGGCGTGTGGAATGCCTTCCCATCCAGCGTGCAGGGTTCGTTGATGATCCGTCCCGTTTTCGGTATGGTGTCGTCCAATACCAGTACCGATGCTTCAGAGGTGGTGAAAAGTGACGTTTTTGCTGTAGAAGTTTACCCAAATCCCGCCACGAGGGAACTCTTTTTCAATTTAAACGCAGGCGTGTTCAGTGATTACAGGATGGAAATGTTCAACGAGGTGGGAAAAATGGTGCGCCGGTCGGAATTGGAAGCGGAAATAACCCTCGGCAATCTCCCAGCTGGCGTGTACTTCCTGCGCATCGAAAACCTGAAAACCGGAGAAATGCAGCAAAAGAAAATCTTTGTAACTCGCAGGTTTTGATTGACCACAAAATATTTACGAACATTCCGTGCGCCATTTAAAACGATATCAATTTCCCGCGGTAGACTCAACCATCTCAACCATCTCAACCTTCTCAACCTTCTAAACCTTCACCATGACCATCACCGTACACGAACTGAAATCCTGCCTCGATAGAGGCGACCGGCCCATCCTCATTGACGTGAGGGAGCCATACGAGCATGAGGAGTTCAACATCGGGCAAGTGAACATCCCCGCGGGACAAATCATGACGGCCATGAAAGAATTGGAAGAACACAAAAACGACGAAATCGTGGTATACTGCCGCACGGACAATCGCTCTGGCATGGCGCAGCATCTCTTGCGGGCCTGTGGTTTTACGAATGTGAAAAACCTGACCGGCGGTATGGAGGCGTGGAAGAAAGAGTTTGGAGGGTAAAATCAGGGTTTTAGAGACGCCATGTCAAAATCCAGACAAGCTATTACTTTTCTTAAAGAGACGCGGGAAATTTTCTTTGTTGGCTTTGTTCGCAAATCTTAGCTTCGTTGCTTCACAATGACTTCATTTCTACCATATAATGGTCTTTTATCCATTTTGGTGATGTTGTTTTGCCTGGTACGGGTAGAAGCTCAGGAGGGGCGGCAGTTGCAATTTGACCATCTTGGGAACCTGCACGGGCTGCCCCAGAAGCGCGTCATGTGCCTGTTGGAGGACCAAACCGGCTTTCTTTGGATTGGTACGGAGGACGGGCTTTACCGCTATGATGGGAGGCAGTTCCGGGAGTTTCGTTCCTTCCCGGCGGATACTACCACCCTGAGTCACAATTACATTGTCAGCATGGCGGAAGATGACTATGGAAGAATCTGGGTGGGTACCCGAAGCGGATTGTGTTCATATACTCCGCAAAGCGAGTCATTCACCCGCTATTATTACGACCGGGATAATGTTTCGGTGGCGGAGAACTTTGTTCATTCTATTCAGGCGGATAGCAAAGGATTTATTTGGTATGGTACATACCATGGGTTGTACAGGTTTGACCCTGTTTCCCAGGATATACTTCAATTCCTTCCAGAACCCGAAAATGCGGCCTCCATTCAGGATGAAGTGGTGTGGGGTGTGTTCGAAGACAGCAAATGCAGAATGTGGTTCGGGACCAGCAAAGGGGTAGCTATTTACAATAATGACGGGAGTTTTAGATTTCAAAGGTACAGACCGGAACCGAAAAGCCCGGGCGGGCTGAAAACCGGAAGGGTGTGGGAATTTGCGGAGCAGCCAGATGGCACTATCTGGCTCGGCAGCGACGACGGAATTTACCGGGTTTTTGAGGATGGGGAAGATTTGGAATTTGAGCGCCTTGGCAATATTCCCGGCGACTCCAACAGCCTGAGTTACAATTTTGTCGAATACATGCTGGCAGATGGAAACGACCGGCTGTGGGTGGCAACATGGAGTGGGGGGTTGGACGAGTTAGCCTTCAAAAATCCCGAAAAAACTCAAATCGAATTCATTCATCACCAGCACGAAGAGGGGAATCCCAATAGTTTGAACCACAACAATGTTGAAGCTTTACTCAGAGACAGGCCGGGCACATTGTGGGTGGGGACGGAGGCTGGCCTGAACAAAGTTTCACTGGTTGCCCGGAAGTTCAATTCTATCGAACATGTTTCGCAGAATCCAGCGAGCCTAAGTGCGAATGACGTATCCGCCCTCTTACACGACCAGCGGGGCAATATTTGGGTCGGCACCAATGGTGGAGGTTTGAATGTTATTTCCCAAAAAGATATCGAGCAAGGCAAGCATAATTTTATGACTTACCGAAGTTCAGCGAAAGGGAGCATTCCCCACGACAATATTTACGGCCTTTACCAGGACAGCAAGGGGTTTCTTTGGGTGGCGACTTATAAGGGCCTTGCCTTTGCAGATATTTCAAGGGGAGTCGAAAACCTTGAATTTTCAAACTTTTCGGTAGAGGATGGCCTGCCCCACAATTTCATTTTCGACGTGTTGGAAACAGGAGATGGCGAGTACTGGGTCGCCACCTACGGCAAGCTGGCCCGGATGAGCTTCGACCCTGCCCACCCTGACACAAAAGCCCGGTTCCAGTGGTACAACATGGACCCTTCCCGTACCGATGCCCTCTCAAACGCCACCACATATACATTGTGTCAAGACCGTTTCGGGCAAGTTTGGATTGGTACTTACGATGGCCTGAGTCAGTATGTGGAAGAAAATAGCCGGGAGTTTTTTATCAATTACAGAAACAAGATGGCAGACAGCACCAGTCTGAGTGAAAACTTAGTGAATGTTCTTCATTGCGATAGCAAGGGCAGACTATGGGCCGGAACAATGCGGGGACTGAATTATTTGCACCAGACTAAACCGGGAGTGCGGGCCACAGTGCAAAATTTCGGCGTGCAAAACGAATTCCCTAACGATTTCATTCATTCCATCGAGGAAGATGAGCAAGGCCGCCTGTGGCTCGGCACCAATGGGGGACTGGTCGTGTTTAATTCCGATGCCGCTTTAAAGGGTAGGCCTTGCGTGGACCAAGTCTATGACTTCAGGGATGGATTATCGGATAATGGTTTTAATGAAAGAGCATCGTGTAAGGATGCAAATGGCACACTCTTTTTTGGAGGGCCTGGCGGCATTAATTTTCTTAGCCCCGGACAAATTGCCCGGAACAATCATCCTCCCGTGGTGGTATTCACTGATTTCAAATTGTTCAATGAGTCCGTCCGGCCTTCTGCCGGGAATAAATCTTTGCTGAAAAGCTCCATTACCCACACCGATGAAATCGTTTTGAAGCACACACAAAATGTATTTACGATTGAGTTTGCAGCGCTGGATTTCACCCTGCCACAAAAGAATCGCTATAAGTACAAGATGGACGGATTTAATGCTGATTGGACAATGTCTGGAAACAGCAATTCAGCAACATTCACAAATCTGCCCGATGGTTCCTATACGTTCCTTGTCTTTGGCTCCAACAATGACGGGGTGTGGAGCGAAACACCTGCTCGCCTGAAAATAAAAGTCCTCCCACCCCTTTGGAAGACGTGGTGGGCATGGTTGATTTATGTGGCATCGGTAGCGGGCCTTATTTATGGCTATTTCAGGTATCGGCTGGGTTTGAAAATAAAAGAAATCAACCGAAGAAATGCCATTGAACGGGCACGCTTTGAGGAACGGGAATTGCTGCGCAATCAAAACGCTGCCGATTTCCACGATGAACTGGGACACCGGCTTACTAAAATCTCTCTTTTTCTCGAATTGGCCGAAAGAGAATCAAAGGCTGGCTCCAGGCTTTTTTCGCATCTTGAAAAAATCAAACAACATGCAGCGGAGCTTTCTGGCGGCATTCGGGACCTGATTTGGACGCTCGATCCCAAAAAGGACAGCCTGTATGAAGCTTTTGTGCGGTTACAGGAGTTCGGCGACCGTTTGTTCGGGCATACTGGCATTAAGTTTCAAACCTCTGGCAATACCACCGCTTTGGATAGTTTTCAAATGGAGCCGGATGTCCGGCGTCAAATCTTGCTCATTTTCAAAGAGGCGATGAATAATTGTCTGAAACATTCGAAAGCCTCGAAAGCTGAACTGGGCGTGAAGGTTTTTGAAAGTATTGCAACTTTCTATTTCCAGGATGATGGGCGTGGGTTTACGAAAAAGGATAATAAGCAGGGGTATGGTATGAAAAATATGAATGCGCGGGCGGAGAAAATAGGCGCTGAAATATACATTGAAAGTGAGCTTGGCACGGGCACTCGCATCGTGGTGCAGAAAATCCCGCTTTTGGGGTAAAGTCCATTTACCCCTCGGACAACTTACTTTACAGGCAGTGTATGGTTTATCAAAATGGTGGCTCCGGGATGAGACCTTTTGATGGCAAAACAAGCCGTCGGTATTACATATCCAATACTTGTACATTGACAACCGAAAGAGCGTTGCCCAGCTAAGTACATTCAAATTATACCCCATAAGGGGGGTTTCCCCACGTAAGGAGGTGCGATAATTTTGCTCCTATAAAAATTAAGCACCATGAAAAAATTTGTCTTTTTTATTTTACTCACTCTTGTTCTCCTTCCTTCATCAAACGCCCAATTCACGTGGGGAAAACAGGCAACGGGCAATGCCGAAACCAGTGGCAATGACATTGCCATCGACAATCAGGGCAATACATTCGTGATTGGTAACATGGACAATATCATCACTTTTGATGATGTCACCGTGGGCGATGTAAGCGGGAATAGTTTTGAACACAACTATATCGTCAAATATGACCCTGATGGAGAACTTCTCTGGGTGCGAACCATTAAAGGCAATTCCAACAACGAAGTCTGGTGCGTCACGACAGATGGAGACGGCAATGCTTATCTTTCAGGGACTTATTCGCACACTAATTCGCTGACCATTCTCGATTTCGGAAATATCCAACTGACTGGCAATAATTCCGACAGCGGTTTTTTGGCAAAAATCGATGCCGATGGCAACTGGCAGTGGGCAAGTTCCCTTATTTCTGACGACCTGTTGGGCGCGCAGTACGTAATGCCAATGGTTATCAGGGTGGTGCCAGATGGAAAGGTTTTATTGAGTGGTTTTCTGAAAGGTCCGGTCATTATTGACGGCCAAACATTCAACGCCGTAAATGACGGCATTCAAAAGATTTTTTTCAGCAGATTCGATGCCGATGGGAATTTTGAATGGTTTAAACATGGGGAAGGACTCTGGGGCGAAGATGCAGCCGCTCCTTTCCTGGAATTACAGTTGGACACGGCCGGAAATTCTTATATCCAATGTGCTTTTAATAACGGAGCTACTTTTGGAGGAGATACCCTGACTCACACCTTTGGCGGAGGGTTTGCGGTGGCTTCTTTCGATACCAGTGCCAATTTGCGTTGGTGGAAAAGTATCAGCTCATCAGGCGGCGAGGTACTCGGTGGACTTGCCCTCGATAGTCAGGCGAATGTGTATGTCTCTGCGCAAAAATCCAATATAATATTCATCGGGGACGATGTCGTTCTTGACGATCTGCTGTACAATCTTTGGATATTCAAATTCGACAGCGAGGGCAATTTCGTTTCGGCTAACGGTGTGTTCGATGATACGAATGGAGCTGGTGGTGCCTGGACACACGATATCGCCTTCCACCCAAACGGCTTCATCATTGTGGCGGGCGGATATGAGCCATTCTTTGGCACACCCGTACTATTTGGAGATACACTTGGCGGCGGCGGATACAGAGCGGCCTTTCTGGCGGCCTTTGATACAGACGGCAATTATCATGGGTCAGCGGAAATAGCGTACCCGGAGGGCGAAACAGACGGTGAGTTCCTGCCGATGGACCTCGTTTCCGATTTGGATGGCAACTTGCTAATGGCGGGAGAATTCGATGAGGAAATCGAAATTGGTGAATTCGTACTTTCGACCAACCTTTTAAACCAGATGTTTACCCTCAAAATTGATATTGCTAATTTACTCGACCTGACGACACCCGTTTCTGAAATCCCTGAAAATGGCACTGCCACATTCCGTGTGTTTCCCAACCCGGCAAATGATTTCATCCTGATTGAAAATAAAACGGGCAAAGGGCAGCTACAAATTGTGGATAATTCAGGCAAAATAATTAAGTTGCTGGAAATGGAAGGGAAATCCCAGTTTGTCGATTTGTCAGACGTACCTGCGGGTACTTATTTTTTGAGGTTAGAGGGTGATATCCAGCAGCTTGTCATTGTACGATGAGGTGCGTTTTTTTGGCTTTGCGATAATTGCGAACGACTCTATTATGCCTGATAAAACTATATTTGTTGCACTTGTTGAGGACGACGAAGAAATTCGCCAGACCTTAGCGCTCATCATCAACGGCACACCCGGATTCAAATGCGCACATACCTTTGGCAATGCAGAATCCGCCGTTGAAAAATTGCCGCGGGAATACGTCAATGTGGTACTTATGGACATCGAACTCCCGGGGGCGTCAGGCATTGAAGCTGTGAAACAACTCAAGCTGAAAATGCCGGACACGGATTTTCTCATGCTCACCGTAAAACAGGATGATGAGTCGGTATTTGCCTCTGTTTGTGCCGGTGCATCGGGTTATTTGCTGAAAGATACCCCCCCTTCCGAGTTGCTCCAGTCTATCAAAGAAGTTAGTCAGGGCGGAGCGCCAATGAGTGCCAACATTGCCCGCAGGGTCATCCAGTCTTTTTACAACGTCACGCCGTCACCACTTTCAGAGAGGGAGACAGAGATTCTTCGCTTGCTCAGCGAGGGTATGAATTACCGCAGCATCGCCACACAGCTATACCTCAGTCCCCATACAGTCAAAACACACATCAAAAATATTTACAAAAAGCTCCACGTCAACACCCGCGCTGAAGCCGTCAAGAGGGCCATCAAGGATAATCTTATCTGAACAGGGATTACAGGTAATATACCCCACATGGGCGATTTCCAAGACTTGCCGGGGGCGATAGATTTGTGCCGTTCTTTTTATTATCTCAAGTAAAAAAAATTACGTCATGAAACTTTTAAGACTAACCTCAATCGCTTTACTCTTAGTCAGCATGCTCGCTGGCATCAGTTGCAAAAACAACGACGATGGAGGTGTTAATCCCGGTGACTCGTGTAAAATCTCTTACAAGGTTGCCGGGCAGAGTGCCTCCGAGACCCCAACGATTTGCGCTTATCTCGATGAAACACTGAACATCGGGCTGATTGGCTCGAATAGCATTCAGTTTCAAATAATTAACCTGACAAACACTGGAGAATATCCCTTCAATAGCGGTGATGTGTTTATTGCTATAGACATGAGTGATGGGACAAGAATCGCAGCGGGAAATGGCACGGTGACAGTGTCAACACTCAATAATAGCAGGGCCAAAGGTTCTTTCAGCGGCTCCTTTTTCGCATTAGATGACGTGAACATGACTAATCCCATTCAGGTGACCGACGGGAGTTTTGATGCGAATTATTGATTTGGAGTGCAGCGAGGCGATTGTTCAAAGCAATCACATCGCTGAAAGTCACCGAAAGATAGGAAAATGCCAGCCCCGGGCAGGCCATCTTGAACGCCTTTGAGAGTTTCTTTTTTTGTTCTTTTGCCAAAACTTTCAACATGGGAAAACTTCTTTTTTAACTCGTTGCAAGTTTGCTGGCGGCCTGTTCCACCTCCAGATTTTACGTCGCCGCCGACCTGACTCCTGAAAATTCTTTCGGCGAAAACTGCGAAGGCCCCAACGTGGATAAGGCTGGCAATCTAAACGTGGTCAACTTCCAGCGCGATGGAACCGTGGGCATCGCCACTCCCGAAGGCAAGGCTTCCATCTTCCTCGAACTGCCGCATGGACAATCGCTCTGGCATGGCGCAGCATCTCTTGCGGGCCTGTGGTTTTACGAATGTGAAAAACCTGACCGGCGGTATGGAGGCGTGGAAGGCGGCGTTCGGTAGCTGACGGTAAGGGTTCCACGGTGCCATTTACTCAAGGCCCTCCCTAATGGGCCATCAAAAATCTTTCCGCCAAAAAAATCTACCGAACAGCCGCTCTTAAAGCCTCCACGGACGTTGATTTCTTTTCAATAGTTAACTGTCCATTATGCCTGGCCGCACCATTGTGATTTATTTTCCGCATGGGTATGGTGAAATAGAACGTGCTGCCTTCGCCGTATTCCGACTCCACCCATATCTCCCCTCCATGCCGCTGGACGATGCGCCGGCAAATGGCGAGACCGATGCCGGTTCCCGGAATCTCTTCGCGGGAATGGAGCCGGTAAAAAACGGTAAAAATCCTCGTCCGGAATTCGGGTTTTATGCCGGTGCCGTTGTCGGCCACGCTGAACTGCCAATGATCTGATTGCTTTTTTGCCGTGATGCGGATGCGCGGCGCCAACTCCGGTTTGCGGTATTTGATGGCATTGCTGATGAGATTCTGAAACAGCGATTGCAACTGAAATGTCTCAGCCGTGACGACAGGCAGGTTTTTGGTTTCAATGCGGGCATTGTTCTCCTCTATCAGCATTTTCAAAGATTGCTGCACCACTGCCATCGTGTTTTCCGTATGCACGGTTGACAACATCAATTTATCCTGCCCGATTCGGGAATAATTCAGCAAATCGTCGATTTGCTTGCTCATATGTTGTGCACTGCCCGTGATAAAATTGAGAAACTCAGTTACCTCAGGCTGAATGCCTTTTGCGGGGAGATATTTGGGCAGCAATTGGCAAAAAGAGTTTATGTTGCGTACAGGTTCTTTCAGGTCGTGCGACACGGAGTAGGCAAACTCCTGATAGTCTGCATTGCTCTCCTTTAGCATCCTATTGCTGGTTTTCAATTTGTTTTCTGCTCGTTTGATTTCCGAAATGTCCTGAATGATCCCGATTATCAGGGTTGGTTTTTCCTTTTTCTGAAATATATGAATACTCCCGAGCACGTTTATCACCCTCCCCGTTTTGTGGATCATTCTCTTCTGCATAGATACATATTCGTTGCCACTCGAAAGGGCTTGTTCTATTAGTGTGGGGAAAAGGGCTGCATCTTCTGGATGCGAGAGCTCTCTCATTGTCATTTTCGATAGTTCTTGTTTCGAGTAGCCCAGTATTTCGGCAAGCTTGCTGTTTATCTTGCGAAGAGGTTCGTTGAGGCGGTACAACATCAACATGCCCACCGGGGAATGTTTGAAAAGAAGCCGGAACATCTTGTTACTTTCTGTTAGTTGCTGCTTGTGAAATTCAATCTTGTATGCTATGAAAAAATAAACCAGCATTCCCTGTGGTACAAAAATGATGTATTCCCATAGTGTAATTCTGGCAGCTTCCGGGGCTATCCACAATACAAAGGAGGAGCTTAAATAGGCGATGAGAAAAAGGATGATTTTTTTGGAAATGGATGAATAACTACCAGTCACCACAACAAAAATCCAAAGGACATAGAGCAGTGCTTCTTTATTGTGGTGAAAATAAATTTCAGAACTAAGATAGAGGCAAAAGACCAGATTTAAAGCGAAATTTAATTGACTTCGGTGCTGAATAACCCACCTCCATCGGTATAATCCCACAGCGAATGCCGCAACAAATAAAATCAATAACCTGGCGAAGATTTGATTGGAATGGTAGTCTTGAGAAAAAGTGGTGACTATCTCAAATAACAAATAATGAATAGTAATAAATGCGATAGTCACCTTTTCGCTAAAGAATCGGACGTTGTCGTTCATTTGGATTAACTTGCGAAATAACTTCATATTAAATGCTGAGTTATTCACAGGGGATTATAAAGGGCATTCGGTGAGAGGTGATGGTCTGAGGAGTATCACTTTGCAGAGTAAACAAGAAAAAGGCCAAATACTTTCCAACAATATACTTGGGGGGGTGATTTTTGTCACCATAATAAAGCTACTCGAAAAACGCGTCCACAAACTTCACCAACTCCTCCCCGTGCACATTCTTCGCCAGCACCTTCCCATTTTCATCCAGTAAAAAATTGGCGGGAATGGTAGTCACGCGCAGTACTTTGAACAGCGGAGCATCATCGCCATTCAGGTCGGAGGCGTGGAGCCACCGGCCGGCACCGTCCTTTTCGATGGCGGTGGCCCATCTGTCCCGGCTGGCATCGAGCGCATAACCGACTATCTGGAAGCCCTCGTCGTGGTGCTTGTCCCAAATCGGTACGAGGTAGTTGCGGTTTTCCTTCCGGCAGGGAGCGCACCACGATGCCCAAAGGTCGAGCACCGTGAGTCGTTTGCCGGTTAACTGCCTCAATGAGATGGTATCGCCCGACAGCATCGGCATGGCGAAGTCCGGGATTTCGTCACCGACCAGAACGGGCAGTGACTTCGGGTCGCCTTTAACAGCTAACTGCTGCACCCAGGGGTGGCCGGGAGCTTCCGTCTTCCACCGTTCGGCCTGTGCAGCGAGGAACTCAGGCACCCGCTCGTAATCGCCGTTCACGCTCGTCCAGCGGATAGCCGTAAGGGCAGGCAGCAGATAAGGGGTCTCTTCCGCAAATTGCATGATGGGCCGCTGAAAGGAAAGCACTGCTTTTTCTTCGTCGAGCAGGGCGGACTCGTCGCGGGTACCGGCTTCTTTTCCGGCGAGGAATTGGTCGAACGCCGTCTGCCGGATGTCCCGCAATTTCAACAAGGCCTCGTTCTCCAGCGAGGGTTTTTCTATGGAAAAACTGCGCTGGAAATGCTCCGCCTCTGCCGTGATGGCTATGGCGTCCCCGTTTCTCAAGATAACCGGGAAATAATTGGAGATGCCCGGATCTTCATTTTCCAACCTGTTGGGGAAATTCGCCTCTCCTTTCCGTTGGATGGCCAGTTCGAACAGCCGCGGCTCGGGGGCAGCCGGTAGTTTTTTAAAGGAAAAATGCCCCTCCGGCCCAATGGTGGCAGAGTCTGTCACCGAGCCGGCAAAACT
>CAZPHZ010000035.1:0-13908 GCA_964586035.1 uncultured Saprospiraceae bacterium | reverse complement strand
TGAAGCGGCTTGCATGGCGGTGCCAACTTCCAATGCATTTAGGGAAAATGACGAGTTGAAAATAACACCTAATCCCACTTCCGGAAAAATCATTATAACTGGGAGAAAACCAGGTGAAACGATAACAATATTAAGAGTGACTAATGCGGAGGGAAAGATAATACCAATACTCGTTGAGGCACCAGCCTATTCGGTGAATCTGTCAAACCAACCCGACGGGATGTATTTCATCACCTTTCAAAACGGCAGTCAGACAATTGTGAAAAGGGTGATGAAAAATTAACCCCCCCCTTCCGCAGCACAACAAAAATGAAAGCCCTCCCGAATATTCAGGAGGGCTTTTCAAATCTATTTGGTTAGTGCATATTCTTTACGATGCTTTAAATTTTTTGACGGCTTCAGTCAGCCGTGGCACCACGTCGAACAAGTCGGCGACGACGCCATAGTCGGCAGCTTTAAAAAACGGGGCCTCCGGGTCTTTGTTGATGACCACGATGACTTTGGAGTTGTTCACACCAGCGAGGTGCTGGATGGCACCGGAAATGCCGATGGCCACGTAAAGGTTGGGCCGGATGGCGATGCCCGTCTGGCCCACGTGTTCATGGTGCGGCCGCCAGTCGGCATCGGCGACGGGACGGGAACAAGCGGTGGTTGCCCCCATCGCTTTGGCCAAATCTTCTATGATGCCCCAGTTTTCCGGGCCTTTCATGCCACGGCCGGCAGAAACCACGAGTTCGGCCTCGGGTAATGGCACGATACCTTCCTGCCGCTTCACCTCCAACACTTTAATTTTCCGTTCGGGAATAGTTACATCCAGTGCTTCAGGGGTTACCTCTCCGGCCACCTCTTCCGGGGGTATTTCGTTGCCCATCAGCGAAATGACTTTCACCTCTGAACTCAGCTCATAAGTGGCTATTGCTTTTCCGGAATATACCGATTTTGTTAAAGTGAAACCTTTTGCTGTATCGGGCAGGGCATTGGCTCCGGCCACAGATCCGGCATCGAGCCGTGCGGCAATGCGGCCGAGCAGCGCTCTTCCCGTAGACGTATGGCTCATGACGACCACTTTGGCACTCAGCTTTTCGGCGGCAGCCGAAATAACAGCAGCGTAAACCTGGCTATCGAAAGCATCGAGAGCGGCATCGCCTGCCTGGTAAACTTTGGTGGCGCCGTATTTGCCCAACTGGCCTGCATTTTCTGCTGTGCCGAGGCACAAAGCAGCGCAATCAATGCCCAGAAGCTGAGCCGTTTTATATCCGTAGGTCACTGCTTCGAATGCGGCTTTCTTGAATTGACCTTTTACACTTTCTGCAAAAACTAAGACCATTTTTTTATTGATAAATGGTGAATGATGAATGATGAATATCCCTCACAGGTTCAGACTCAACTATCTCAAAGCCCTCAACCTTCTCCCAACCCCTCCTAAATGACTTTCGCTTCTTCGTGAAGCAGGCGCACGAGTTCGTCCATGTTTTCAGGGTCCACTAATTTTACCCCTGATTTTTCGGGGGGCAATTCGTAATGAACGGGGACGGCCAAGTCTGGGAAGTCTATCGGCGGCACGACCTTGAAGGGTTTGCTTTTTGCCTTCATGATGCCCATCATGTTGGGGATTCGCTGCTGGGCCAGATCTTTGGCAGCACTGAGAACGAAAGGAGTCTGAACTTCAACAATTTCCACTCCGCCCTCGATGTCGCACTGCACGGTGGCGGTGTTTCCGTTCACGTCCATGTGGGAGGCATACGACACAAACGGGAGGTCGAGCAATTCCGCAATCATGGGGCCCACCTCCGAGCCGTTGAAATCAATGGCTTCCTTACCGGTGAAGATAATATCGTAATTTTCACCTTTGGCGAATTCCGCTATTTGCTTCGCAATGTAAAGCGAGCTTTTCGGCACGGCATCTATGCGGACGGCATCGTGGGCACCGATGGCCAGCCCTTTCCGGATGACCTGGTCGTTGGAGGTATCGCCAACGTTGATGACCGTGACCGTGCCGCCATCTTTTTCCACCAATTCGAGGGCGCGAACGAGCGCGTACCACTCGTCGTAAGGATTCATGATGTAGGCGACGCCGCTGGCGTTAAATTCCGAACCATCGGGGGTGAAAGAAATTTTGGCAGTGGTATCCGGGGTTTTACTGATGCAAACGAGAAGTTTCATGTGTGCGATTATGGGTTTTTTAAAGCAGGGCAAATATACCGAATAGAAAAGGAATGGGAAAAACAACAGCGAAAATTCGCAAGCCGGAGTTCCTCTTTCTCCACACCTGTAATAAAGCGGGTTCTGAAGCGTTCTTTGTGCGTTATCAACTGAAATATTTCATGAGAAAAATCATCCTGACCCTTTCTTTTTCCACTGCTTGTTTCTTGGCCTTCGGCCAAAGTGTGTCAGATAGTTTAGCGGTGAAACCACAAATTATTACTTACGAAGACACGCTCGGGCTAATGTCCTTCCTCGCGGTGAACGACTCGCTTCCCGAAAACAGGTTCGCCGCCTGCAAGAAGCTCATCACCACCCTCGTTCAAGCACTTAAAATCGAGGACTCGTTTCATTACCCTTTCCCCCGGCTGCATGCGGTCTCCATTCTCTACCCGCCCGACAGCACCTTTCGTGTTTTCACCTGGCAACTTTACGTGGATAAGGACGATTACCGTTACTATGGCGCCATACAATTGAACTCGCCCAGCTTGAAACTCATCCCACTTATTGACCGCTCATTTGAGGTGAACGACGTGACACAGGATATCCTTACAGCGGACAAATGGTACGGCGCTTTGTATTACAACATCAAGCAGTTTGACAGTGATGATGGGCGTAAATATTTGCTGTTCGGCTACGATGGCTACAGTTTTTTTAACAAAAGAAAATTGGTGGATGTGCTGGCCATCGGCAATGGGAAGGCCACTTTCGGCGCTCCCGTTTTCGTGAAACAAGACAGCACCTCGGCACAACCACAGCTTTCGAACCGCCTTCTCATGGAATATTCCGCCGAGGCATCCTGCCGCATGAATTTCGATGAAACTTATGACATGGTTCTCTTTGACCATCTGCTTCCCATGGCCGGCAATTACGAACAGGGCATGACCATGGTACCCGACGGTTCATACGAAGGCTACCGGCTCGAAAACGGCCGCTGGTACTGGGTGGACAAGGTTTTCCATCAGACACTGGAGGAAGCACCACGGCCCGAGCCCATCCTCGACGAGCGCGGCAAAGACATTTTCGGAAAAACCGGGAAAAAGGGAAATTGAGCCGAAAGAAAGATGCCCTCCCAATTCTCACTTCCCGAATTTCACCCCGTCCATATATAAAAGGTTTTTTTCCTTTTCCGTATCATGTGAGAAAATGAAAAAGAGGGTCTTCAGACCCGAAGTTTCTTTCAACTGCAACGCGGGGAATTCTCCGCCCTCATTGGCTTTGGCGGAAGCCACAACAGGACCTCCCAGGCGGCCGGTACGCACTTCTATCACGGTGCCGGGCAACACCTCGAAAGCCTCAGGTTGCAGCGTTTTTATCCCTGTCAGGTCAATATTTTTAAAACCGATGTAGCGCCCGCAAAACAGGTCGCCCACCACCGGAGAGGCAGAGCCTTTCAGGCGTATGGTCTGCACGCCTTTGGCCGAAAAATCGTGCTGTTCGGCTTCCAGATACGGGTATCGCAGCACCCGGACGGCAGTGGCAGAAAGCGGGGGCACTCCTTCCCCACCCCGGTCGAAATAGCTGGCCTGAAAAACATAAGACCCCTTTTCTTCCCGCCCTAAATGGGCGTCAGGGGCAAATACCCCGGAGGCAGCGAGGGAAGTATCCGCCTCGCTATCGCCCGCTAACGAAAGAATGTATCGTGCGATTTGTTCTGCCTCTTCCGTGGAAAAATCGGGATGGGCAGCCATCGTCGTTTCCCCCCAGTTGCCTGCACCCCCTACGATGATTTTCCGGCCAAGAGCCGCCACTGCTTTTTCATCGCCAAAATAACGGCCGGCAATGGATATGAGGCTCGGGCCGTTGACTTTCGTGTCACGGGCATGGCAGGTCTTGCAGTCGCTTTTATCCATCAGTTTTTTGCCTGCAGCAAATTTCAGGTTCGCCTGTTGCTGTGTCTGGTGCCCCATGGCAATGGCTGTCATGTCCGCACCCTCCGCAAGGTAATCTATGGTTAGACGTACCCGGTTGCGACGAATGGTGCCTTCGGCAAGGCTGCCGTCTTCTTTATCCTCCAGCCTCAATTCGTAGGGTATGGGAGTATCGTCGAAATAGAATGTTTGGTTGCCGGCGAACAGCCACTCGATTCCCGGCGGGGTATTTCCAACGGCAATTTCCTGCACAGCCGTCGATGACAAGCCGGTTTCATCCGTCACTTTCAATGTCATGTGATAAAGGCCGGGGCGCCGGAAGGTGTAATTGAAAGCGGATTCAGGGGATGTAAAATCCCGCTCTTTTAGCGTCCACCGGTAAGTCAGTTTTCCCCCATTCCGGCTTTTCGATTGGGCAGCTGAAAAACGTACTGTGAGGGGGTAATCCCCCACCGCCGGGGAGGCATTGAGCCGCACTAACGGCTTTTGCTTTCCTGGTGCAAATTCAATTTTCGTGAGGCGGGCATCTTGGTTGCGGGCAAACCAGTTGGTACCATATTCGAGCAGGTACAAGGCCCCGTCGGGGCCGAATGCCATGTCCATCGGCCGGTTGAAAACCTCACCGGGCAGGAAGCGGCTGGCCTTCACAAAATCACCCTCTTCGTCGAGCGTGACCACGTAAATCCAATAACGCATCCATTCGTAAATGAAAAGTTTGTTTTCGAAATAAGGTGGAAAAACTTTGGTGCTATCCACATTCCGAAAATCGGCGGCGTGAAAAACCGGCCCGGCCATGGGGTTTTTGCCGCCGGTACCGAGCCAGGGAAATTCCAGGCTTTCGTCGTAAGAATACCAGATGAGCGAAGGATTCACACCCGGCACTTTTTGCAGCCCGGTGTTATTGGGTGAATCGTTGAGGGGGCCTGCCGGGTCGAAGAGCGGCCCGTTTTTTTGCTTCGCAAAATCGTAATCGAAATAAATGTGATGACCCCGGACGAATGGCCAGCCATAATTGCCGGCCTTTTTGGCGCGGTTGAAAGCATCGTAGCCTTTCGGGCCGCGGACCCTGCCGTTTTTTCCGGCATCAGGGCCAACGTCGCCCCAATAGAGCCAATTGGTTTTGCTGTCTATGCTGATGCGGAAGGGATTGCGGCAGCCCATCACATAAATCTCAGGCCTCGTACCGGCAGTGCCCGGCGGGAAAAGATTGCCGTCGGGAATGGTGTAGGTGCCGTCAGGTTGCGGTGTGATGCGCAGGATTTTCCCGCGCAGGTCATTGGTATTACCGGCGGACTTTTGGGCATCCCATAATGCACGGCCCGGCCGTTCGTCGATGGGGTTGAAGCCGTCCGACTCGAAGGGGTTGGTATTGTCGCCGGTGGAGACGTAGAGGTTGCCGTCGGGGCCAAACTCCACCGAGCCGCCCGCATGGCAGCAGCCAACAAGCTCCGGTACTTCGAGCAGCATGATTTCGGAGCCGGTGTCGAGTTTGCCATTCTCGAAGACATACCGGGAAAGCCGGTTCCGGCGGCCGCCATCCATCAAAGAATAATAGAGGTACACCCATTTATTTGCCTCCCAATCCGGGTCGATTGCGAAGCCGAGTACACCCTCCTCAAATTCGTGGTACACGGGCATCACCACCACTGTGTCCAGCTTGCCGGAGGCCTGGTCGTAGCGCAAAATGGCTCCTTTGCGCTCCACGAACACGATGGTTCCATCGGGAAAAATGTCGAGTTCCATGGGCTCGTCGAGGTTCGATGCGAGGGTGGTTCTCACAAAGGATTCTGCGGGTGGAATCCGGCGGGTTTTCACTTTTGAATAATCTAACGGAGGATGGTCGAAAGCGTATTGAATGCCTCCGAGCAGATGCTGCAAAAACAGCGAATCGGAATATTCGGCGATACTGTGGCCAAGCCCCGTATAAAAACTGCGGCCGCCATCGAATTCCCGGCACCAGGCAATGGGTTGTGCAGTGCTTTTGCCATCGGCAGGGCTTTCATCATTCAACTGCAGCAACACTTTTGCCGCAGGCGGCAAAAACGGTTGTGCCGGCTGGTAAGTCCACCGGGCAAAGGGGGGTACATTCAACTGTTTTTCCCAGATGGAATCGCGAATGCCTTCCGGCAGGTAATCGGTTTCAGGAAAAACCTCATCCACCGGCAAGGGTGGCTGAAACTGATACAGGTCACCTGCTGAGTTCCAATGGGCGGGCAGTCCTGTCATCGCCGGATGGTCACCCGCTGCAACGGATATGGAAGTCTGCCGGAGTTCTTCACGGCCACTGGCAACGGCGCCCACCAGATGGCCATACCATCGCCAATCTGTTTCGGTGGCGGCGGCTCCATGTACCCCCAAAAAGCCTCCCCCGGCTTCTATAAATCGCTGAAAATCCGTTTCCTCCCGGTCGCCGAGCACATCGCCAGAGGTATTTAAAAACAGTACAGCGTCGAACCGGTGCAGATTTTCTTCATTCAAAAAAATACTGTCCTCCGTTGCCTCCATTTCGAATCCATGTTGCTCCGCCAGGCGTTGAATCGCCATCACCCCGGCTTCAACCGAAGCATGGCGAAATCCGTTGGTTTTTGAAAAAACGAGCAGCCGGTGCGGCTTTTCATCGTTGCAGGAAAAAAGAGATATTGAAAGCAGCGTGAGGAGGAAAAGAGGGAATTGCCGGATATTCATGAATAGGGTTTTGTATCCGGCAATTTTAGTGAATTTTTTGCTGGTAAGTACCAAGACAAATTTTTCGAGCGAAAGCGAGAAAAATAACCCCTTTGCTGTCAGAAAGTTACACTCGCAAAATGGGGGTTTATTTTTGTCCGAATACTTATTTGAAATTGGCGAACCGGGTGGTCTAAATTTCTTCAAAAACCGACAGCGGCAGCCAGCCCTCCTCGCCATTGGGCAGGCGCACCTTTTCCCAATCACCCAATTTATCGAGCAGGTCGATTTCGGTGCCTTCGTGCAACAAGAGGAGTTCGGTACCCGCTTTGTCGGGGGCGCTGCGCAAGGAGGCCTCGGAGTTCATTACAACTGCCCGCCCGCTGTGTTGCTCGATTGCTGCACGGCCCAATGCGAGTGATAAGGGCAGAAGGCTGACCAACAACAACATCACACCGGCGATGAACCCCGTCTTCCGGACTCGGCGCTGCCGGCTCAACTGCCAGATGGCCAGGCCGCCAAAACCTGCGAACCAGAAAGCAAATGCCACAATACCCCACGTGAACGACAGGGCCCGGTCGCGCAGCCGGTGCCACCACGACCGCAGGAAAAAATCGGGTATTTCTTCAAAATCATCGACGGCATTTTGCTTTGCAAAAGCGAGGTTGTGCAGCGCGTCCGCATCGCCGGGAGCCAGCAGCAGCGCACGTTCGTAATGCAAAATCGCTTTTCCCAATTGGTCCAAACGGAAAAATGCATTGCCGAGATTGTAATGCAGTTCGCCCGACTCGAAGCCTTCCGCAATCAGGCTATCGTACAATGCAGCAGCTTGTTCGAAGTTTCCGGATTCATAAGCCCGGTTAGCTCTTTGAAACTGAATACTTGTTCCTTCGCCCCAAAGAGGAAGCGCAAACATGATAAATAATCCTGAAAATAAAATTACACTTTTCATCGGTCAATCCAATTAGCTTAAAAGGCAAATCAGGGAAAATCAAGGCATACAAATGGCGCTCTATTTTGAAAATCCATTTTTGAAAAATGGATTAATAAATTCCTCACTTCATCAGCCGTTCCTCAACGGATTTAAGCATTTCGAGACAGGCCACATCTTCTGCGTCTGTACTGGGGCCGTTGCTGAACCACGCTTCCAGTATTTCTTTTGCCACCGTTTCAGAAGTGGCCCGCAGGCTCATGGCGAGGATGTTGGCATCGTTCCATTGCCGGGCACCGGCAGCGGTCTGGGCATCGCAACACAGCGCCGCCCGGATGCCTTTCACTTTGTTGGCGGCAAGGCTGATGCCGGTACCTGTCCAGCAAAAAAGTACGCCCTGGTCAAATTCCCCCGAGGCCACTTTTTCCGCCACGGTGACGGCCACTTCCGGCCATGGTGCCGGCTTGGTAACGAGGGCACCAAATGCTGTTACTTCGTGCCCCATTTTTTCCAGTTCCTTTACCACAAATTGCGCCAGGGGCATGTCCATATCAGTACCTACTGCAATTTTCATGGGTTCAGTTTTTCTTTTCGTTTTCTTCCCCATTTTTGTTCTCCAAAGCGGGCATTACGTCTTTTTCTGAATTCTCTGCCGAAGAATCATCAGGAGTAACGCCGGCAGTGTTCGAAGGCCGGGGTTTATTTAAATCAGCAGCCGACGCCGGGCGCCTGTCTATCTGCCAATTGAAGCCAGGCAGTTTGAGGTCATCGGGGCTGGCTTTTTTCATCGGAATCAGATTGGCAGAAGGCTCTGCAAAAAAACGAATACCTTCAACCTCGTTGTTGCCGAACATCATCTTCATTTCACTGCAAACTGTTTTATTGACCCCGATGTAAGCTTCGTCATCGTCACGGGCAAAATATACCGACTCGGCGTTACCGGTCACATGCACGAATTTCAGTTCTCCATCTTCAAAAAATGCCGTGCTGTTTTTGCCTTTAATCTGGTTGAAAAACATTTCATCCGGGGAATTGATGATAAAGGAATTCAATTGCAAAAATATGCGGTCGATTTTATCATTGGCCAGCTGCATCAGCACTGTGTCGGCGTTGAATTGGGACGTGTCCGACCAAATGACCGGATGCCTGAAGAGGGTAAAAAGGGAATCATTCGTAGAATAAGACAAAGAATCGCAAACGGCCTGCAAATCGCTCTTGTATATTATCACTTCGTGAAATGCGAGGATAATGCGGCTGCTGTCGGGCTTTACTTCGGCAGAAACGCTGTCGGTTCGGGTAGCCATCAGACTATCCGTTAATTCGAAAACCGGGGCAGAAAAAACAGAGTCTCTCACCGCCATACCAGAAGAATCAACAACGGCAACCGCCAGGCTATCGGAACCGGCGGCGTGTATATTAGCCATTTGCAGAGACATCAAAGTGTCTGCACTCACAAACATCGAGTCGCCATCTATTATCTTAATGAGAAGTGGGCGGATGTTTCCGCGTATTTTATTTCCTCCACTGGCTTTGAGGTAATTCTTCTTTTTCGAATGCTCCGCAAACCGGCATACCACCGTAATTTGTTCTGAGGTATCTCTCCAGATGACATTGCCCGACGCAGTGCCGAGGTTTCGCTCTTTGTCGTAGTTCACCTCATCCGCATTGAGAATTTGAGAGCCATCAATGATGTGAGAACGTCCGCGGGTCGCGTAGGTCCCGTTTTTTGCATCGTAGGTCACAGACTGGCCGGTGATTGTCCTTTCATTGTCATGGATGTAGGCATGCCCCTCAAGAACGGTAACGCCGGTTAGGTCGTTGTGGCGGATAATTTCTGCCCTGGCATCTGTGTCCTCATCCTGAAAATGTGCATCGCCAATGAGTACCACCTCTTTGGTTGCTCCGTCGTACCGCATCATTCCGGCCCAGGCCTTTTGATTTCCTTTTACATATTGGGGATTATTAGTAAAACGGGCCTTTCTTTTTCCAATGTCATAAAAACCGGCTTCGGTGTAAATGCGGGCGGAATCCTGAACGATGAGTGCCGGTGCCAGAAAAGTCGCAATTTTAGTGTAGGTGTTAAACTGCAGTGTGTCCGACCGAAGCGAAAAATCGGGACTCACCACCACCACACTGTCTTTGAAAAAGATTTCGTTGGTGCGCGCGTGGAAATACCCCCTCTTGCTGCTGAGAAAAGTGGTGTCGTCGGTCATGGTAGCCCCGGTCAGGTAGGTAGCGATTTTGGTTTCGGTGTCATAGCTGAGCCGATCCGTGAAGAGCTTTTGCTTTCCTTTCAGCATGGAGACATTGCCATAAAGATCGGCCACCTTGGAACTGGACTGATAGGTAGCCGAATCGGCAAAAATTGTAGTGGAATCGCCTTGTTGCAACACAAAATTTCCCTTCGCCGTGAGATAAGTGCTGTTTAAAATTGTAGCGCTGTCGCAAAAAAGGAATAAAGTATCCTGGTTCAGTTCGACATGCCCGGTGAGCTTTTGGAGCGTATCGGTGCCCGTTGCATCATTGGAATATAACCCGGCATAACGGATGTTGATAAATTCGGCAGGGGTGGTATCCAAAGGCGGGGCTGCCTCCCCTTGACCGTTTTGCCCTATCGCTGAAAGGGAACAAAACACAGCCAATATCATAAGGGAAATACAACTTCTCGCCTCATGTAATACCAATACCACGCCTTTCGGCAAAAACAACTGAGTTAGAAAAGGTGAGGTTCGGCAAGATGGCTGTTGTTTCATAGAATGCACTTTACCGGAAATAACGCCTGGTATAAAATCACATGCGGACGTTCGTTTATTCTTAACCTCTCAAACCATTATGGCCTCCCGGCCAATTGATTTCAACATAGAAATGGACTTTTCGGGATATTCAGAGCGAAAAACGCTGCTACCAGCAACGAGCACATTGGCTCCGGCCTGAAGAATTTTTTCGGCATTTTGCAGACCGATACCTCCGTCCACTTCAATCAACGTTTGGGTATTTTTAGTAACAATCATCTCCCTGAGTTTTTTGATTTTCGCCAATGCCTGGTAGATGAATTTCTGCCCTCCGAATCCAGGATTTACCGACATGATTAGCACCAGGTCGGTATCCTCCAAAATATCTTCCAAAAGGTGAACCGGAGTATGTGGATTTAAGGCGACGCCTGCCTTGGCACCTGATTCACGAATTTGTTGCAGCACGCGGTGCAAATGTGGGCATGCCTCGTAATGCACAGTAATAACATCTGCCCCGGCTTCGCGGAATTCACCGATGTATTTCTCTGGCTCCACTATCATCAGGTGTACATCGAGGGGCTTGGTGGCCATCTTTTTCATGGCTTTCACGATGGACATACCAAAGGAGATATTGGGCACGAAACGTCCGTCCATCACATCGACGTGAAACCAGTCGGCCTGGCTGCGGTTTACCATGTCGAAATCTTTCTGAAGGCAGGAAAAATCTGCTGCCAAAACCGATGGTGCGATTAAATGCTTCATGCGGCAAAACTACCAAGAACTGCCTTAAAAAGAAAAGGCCGGCGCGGCGCCGGCCTTTTCTTTTTACCACCTTTTAACGGTTTTTATCTTCTTCCTTCATCTTTAGAAAATGGTCTAGAACCTCGGGCAATTGCTCAACGCCAATGCGCTTTGAAAAAATGGTTTTGTCGGTGTCGAGCACGTAAATCTGTGGAGTGGAGCGAATGTCGTAAATCGTTTTGTACCGTGAGCGATGGTAAGGGTCCACCGTGTTAAAAAATACATCCATGTCCCGCTCTTTGATGGCACTCCAACATTTATTGACTTCGTCGAAGGAGAAATTACCCTGGTCATCCCGCGTCACCAACTTGGTGCAAATAGCGAAAACCGCCACACCTTTGTCTTTGTATTTTTTGGCAAAATCCACCATCGCCGGCATCGACTTTTTGCAATGACTGCAATCGGGATCCCAAAAGAAAAGAACCGTCACCGGTGATGCAAAATCGTGTAGCCACATCTGCTTGCCATCCTGAGTTTCCATCTGAATATTGGGAGCCACTTTGCCGATGAGCAACGGTTCCAGCCTGTTGGCGTTGTCCACAATCTTTTCGAGCTGGTCCTGCTCTGTCCACGGGGCCAACCCGGTGGCGTAGTATTTTTGGGCGATGTGGACGTAAACGGCATCCATGCCGACTAATTTGGATTTGGCGTAAACATTTAAAAAATGGATTAGAAAAAATTTGAATGATTCCTCCGCAGGTTTCACCAATTTAAGCACATTATCGATGGCCACGTTCAATGAATCGGGGTGTTGCACTGTCATCTTTTGCACGTAGTGGTCCACTTTCTGAAAAAAGAACGGGGTGCGAATCATGCGTTCATCGCTCATGTCCACATTGTCGAACCAATGGTCACGCACCCAGTAAAAAGACTCAACATCTTTTTTTTCACCAGTAAATTCCGGCACGTCGAGGGGCATATTTGCTTTGATAGTGGCGGCTGTTAGACTATTCGGGTGTTGCAAAATAAGGCCTTGCTGATAGTCCATGACCTCTTTGTCAATCTTATCGAGCTTAGCCTGTAGTTTCGATTTCTTCTTTTCATCGTCACCGGCGTCTTTAATTTGTTGGCGCAACTCCTCAGCTTCGGGGCGCTTACTATCGAGAAAGTTGAGATACTGGTAAAAATACTCGTTATCGGGTGAGCCATCCACTTTCATGTCCTTGGCGGTGTCCTCCAGTTTGGTTTCCATGGAAAACCACTGCTCGTCATCATCGACCAGAAACTGGAAAAACTGATTATCCGGGGGCATCACGAGAAGGTAAATCCCGCCGAGTAGTTTCTCATTTCCCTCAAAATAAAACCAGCCATCAGCGGCCTGGTAGGCTGTATCCCGCAGGTATTGCTTGTCGCCGTAATAGTATCCGAGGTATGCTTCTTTTCCCTCAAAACCGTCTATTTTGACTTTTATCTGGAACCCAACCTTTTGAGAAAATGATATAGCTGGTAAGCAAATAAGAAATATGAAAAAAGTAAGAATTCGCATCATTCTGTCTGATTTATGGATCGTTATTTTCGAATAAAAAAAAATGCCAGTTGGATAACGAGCATGCAGCAAAGCTAATTGCGGGTCATCCATTATCAAAGCGAATACACCACCCAACTTATGTTAAAGATTTTTAAACGCTGCTCAAAGCAGAAGCTATCGCGAGCTCAGACTTTCGCCATTATTGACCCTGAATACCTCCAGCGGGCCATCGTTATTGGCTATCAGAATGAGATATCCCTTTCCTCCTGCAAGTTTGAGGAGTTTCGCATCTTTCACGTCACCGGGGGCAAAAAAGCCGCTTTGGCGGATGGTCAATGGCGTAAAATCTCCATTGCCATTGCCCTTCATTACGAGTCCGTTGCCCGCGTCATACCGTGGAATCTCCGGTTCAGTGTTGTACATATTTCCAGCGATGAGGAGGTCCAGATTCCCATCTGAGTCGAAATCAAAAGGAATGATGCCGGTGATGGCCGAAAATTGGGCTTCGACGGGTAAAGGCCGTTGTGTAAACCTCCCTCCGTCATTCAATAAAATCATTGATTGGAAAGTGGTTGCCTGTAAATGGAGAGATTCGCTCAGATCCTTTTTGCCGTAAATTTCTTCAAGGTTCGCATTTGCAAATTCGCTGTAACTTAAAATTTTGCGCTCGAGAAAGGGCATTTGCCTCATTGAGTATTCAAGTCCTTTAGTAGGCACGAGCTTGCCCTTATAATAGTTGGCCAATACGACATCCGTGGTGCCGTTTTTGTCAAAATCGTTGGCGAATACATGAAACGGTTCGGAGGCCGAAGCATTGAACTTAGTGTTCAATCCCACATTGCCGGCGATGAGGTCCTGGTCACCGTCGCCATCGACATCAGCCACCGAGATACTTTGCCACCATCCCGTCAGACCAACTGTGCCGTATTGTTTGGAGACGTCCTTCAATACTCCATTTTCATTGAGATAAATGAGGATGGGCATCCATTCACCCAAAACCACAAGGTCAGGCCACGTATCGTTGTTCAAGTCGGTCCAAATTGCATCTTTTACAATTCCGGGAGAAATGAGACCAGGCGCTGCTTCAGCCGTAACGTCCAAAAACTTATAGTGGTCATTCTTCAAAATATAACTACGGCTGGGGTACGGATACTTGCCAGGTACGGCCGCACCTCCCACAAATAAATCGATGTCACCATCGTGGTCCACGTCCGCGGAGGTGATGGAGCTGGGCCCGTT
>CAZPHZ010000034.1:0-13939 GCA_964586035.1 uncultured Saprospiraceae bacterium | reverse complement strand
GCGTGCGTGTCGCGCCGAGTAACATCGGGACGAACGTGGCGCAGTGGCGGCCACGGCTGCCGGGGTGCCATGGGTTACCCTCGAATTTACGGACCTCGTTCGTTTCTTTGTCGATGTAAGCCAATAAACCACATGCCGATTCACAGTTGAAGCAAGTGGTGGGCACAATAGAATAATGCTTTTCTTCTTTCTTGGGCCATCTCTTAGCTTCGTATTCGGTCCAGTCGTCCCATTGATCCGGCGGCGGATAACTTTCCAAATCCCCCGAGGCTGTCAAAGCATTCACCTTCGGCAAATAGTCCTCATCTTTGTGAAGGTTGGGGATGAGGCCGATGCGTTCGGCGAGTTTTTCTATAAACGCCGGTTTGTGCTTATAGCCCATAAACTGAGAAATTTTTTACTTTGGAATTTGATGTCAGGGTGAAGTGGTTGAGCGGCCATCACTTTGGCTTAAATAGTTTCAGCTCTCTCAACCACCTACACCCATTCAATCACATTTTGCCTTGCAAGATTTTATGCCAATACAACCATGGCAGCAGGTACTTCTTCATCAACCACATACTCCAGCGTTCTTTTCCCTGGTTGAAAGGGAAGGTCTCCATCGTGTTGTTGTCGTAATCGAACTCCGCCAATACCAATTTACCATAACCGGTGACGAGCGGGCAGGAACCATAGCCGTTGTATTTGGCATCGAGCGAACCTCCGTTTAGCAAATGCAGCAGGTTTTGCACCAACACCGGTGATTGTTTTCGCACGGCCGCACCGGTTTTTGCATTCGGCGTATTCGTCACATCTCCGAGGCTAAAAACATTGGAGAAACTGTTGTGTTGTAAGGTGTATTTGTCCACATCTACCCATCCCAGGGGATCACCTTTCAGCGCCAATGGTGAATTTTTAATAAAATCCGGGGCGCTTTGCGGAGGCGTTACGTGCATCATTTCGAAACGCACCTCCTCCCTTTTGCCGTCGGGATCTTCGAACCAGGCCTTTTTGTTGGGGCCGTCCACCTCGACGAGGTTGCGATAAAAGTGCTTCTCTATTTTATAGCGTGCCACCACTTTTTCCAATACCGCATTGTATTTCGGCACCCCCAGCAGAACTGTTCCTCCCGAGTAAAAATGTACCTTCACTTTCCCCAACATGTTTCTTTTACGAAAATAATCCCCAGCGAGATACATGATTTTCTGAGGAGCTCCGCCACACTTTATCGGGGTGTTTGGCGCTGTGAAAATGGCATTGCCTTCTTTCACATTTTGCAGGCATTCCCATGTGTAAGTGGCATACTGCGGCAGATAGTTGCTCGTGACGCCATGCTTTCCGATGGTCTCCTTCAGGCCTTTCACTTTGCCCCAGTCAAGCTTGATGCCAGGAGCCACAACCATGTAATCATAGGTGTATTTTTCCCCGCTTTTGCAAGTCACCTGATTGTTCTTAGGGTCAAAAGTTGCGACGGCATCTTTTATCCATATGGCTTTTTTAGGAATAAAATCCTTTTCCTTACGAATGGTATCTTTCACGTTGAAAGTACCACCGCCGACCAGCGTCCATGCCGGCTGGTAATAATGTGTTTCAGAGGGTTCGATGATGCCAATATCGAGGTTGGGTTGTTTTAGTAAAAGTTTGGAAGCGGTGGACAACCCGGCATTGCCACCTCCAATAATCAAGATTTGATGATGTGCCATAATACAGTTGATTTTGATTCAGATTAAATAATTTAAGGGCACAGGGAATTTGGTCAAAAGTAATATCTATATTAGGTGAGCGAAATGCGCTGCGGCGCTTCCACCCATATTTTTTCAGTAATAAAAATTCCGGCGAGAACCAATGCCCCGGCAAATGGCAAAGCCGCGCCCGGCCCAAACCATAAAATACAGAGGGGCAATAAGTTGCCACTTATAATCACCCCCCACCAGAAAAGGTGTGCATATTGTCCTTTAATAATCATATTAGCAACCTCCTTCGAATCTTGAGTGGGGTGCGAGGTCACCAATTCTATGACGATGGTAAGCAGGTTGAACGCGGTAGCCGTAGCGAGCACTGTGGTCAAAAAAACCGCCCAGTTTTCCGTTAGACCGGTAACGATTCCGAGGAGTAACAACGAAGCCGCACCTGCCATAATGCTATGCAGAAGCATATGCAAGGTAAGCGCCGGGCTTTGCCAAAAGTCCCGTCCTTTTGCCTGTGCAAAAAGGAAGGCTGTATATACCGCAGTTAGCACAGCAAACCCTGCCGTAAGCCATAAAACAGGTGCATTGAAGCCATCCCATTCGAACCATAAGCTAAGAGCCCACAGAGCCAGCATACCACCGAAAATGGCGAGGGCATAACCTCCGCGCACCAACCATGAGTGCCATTGCGGGCGAAAAATCACATATAAAAATCGGGTCGGTTTGTCCAGATCTTTCACGAGAAATACCGTGGTTAGCGACAAAAAAACAATTGACAGCCCGAGGCTCCACCACCACGTTTCAGGACTGATGCTGCCGGATTTGCCCATGACCCAAGCCAAAAACGGCACGAGAAATACTCCGGTTGAAATGGCTTTGGTCCACACATAGGTACTCACTTCCCAGCCCCACAAAATGCCTTTGTCAGGGGCATCGTACACCCGCCGTTTGTCTCCGGTGAGGACATCCACGGACTTCATTCCAGATGTGTATGGTCCAGCGTTTCCTTGCTGTGCATTCCCGTCATCCGGGACTATGTTTTCACTTGTGCAGGCCAATTTCTCAGTTTTCCCGGAGAAATGACCAACACCACGTGTTTGAGCACTCCATAGGGTGTAGTCTTTTTTCTCAGTGACAGAGGGGTCGAGAGAAGCCTCGTCCCCATCGATGTAGAAAAGGTTGGGATTCGTGCCTTTGGCCGCTTTGCGCACAGTAACAGCCTCGCGGGAGAGCAACGCAGCGATTTCGGTTCCGGGGTTGTCCATGTCGCCAGAGATGATGGCGTGCTCGGGACAAACGTTGACGCAGGAAGGCTCCAAACCTATGTCCACCCGGTGGGCACAGTAGTTACATTTGGCCGCAGTGTGCGTGTCGGGGTCGATGTATAAGGCGTCGTAAGGGCATGCCTGCATGCAAGATTTGCAGCCGATACAGCGGTTTTTATCAAAATCTACAATACCATCAGGGCGGGTATAAAGCGCTTCGACCGGGCAGATTTCAACACAGGGAGCATTTGTACAATGATTGCAACGCAAAACTGAAAATACACGGCGCGTGTCCGGAAATTTCCCTTTTTCTACTTGTTTTACATAGGTGCGAAATACGCCAACGGGAACGTCGTGTTCGGATTTACAAGCTGTGGTACAAGCGTGACAGCCAATACATTTCCGGTTGTCAATAATAAAACCATAACGCATACAAATAACCTTTTTCCCGTTGTTCGAATGTGAGGGTAAAGAAATGCAGCATAGCGTTCACCCGTCGTGACAATTATCACTTTTGAGAGAATGAAAGGCGTTAAAATATCTCAATTTTTCGGAATGAAAAAATACATCTGCTCACAGCAATGAAAAAAACTTTGAGCAATCGCAACCTAAAAGTAGCTGTGATGGTATAGTTTTCTAATTTTGCGCGCTTTCTAAAAAAGCGATTCAAATTCAAATACTAGTATTTCATGAGAACCAAACTCTCACAATTCAACTACGATTTTAACGACAAACTTATCGCACACTACCCGGCTACCCACCGCGACGAATCGCGACTTATGGTGGTACATCGCGATACAGGTAAAATTGAGCATAAAATATTTAAAGACGTTCTCGATTATTTCTCCCCGGAGGATGTCATGATTTTCAACAATACCAAGGTTTTTCCCGCCCGCATGTTTGGCAAAAAGGAAAAGACCGGGGCCAAGATTGAAGTATTCCTGCTTCGGGAACTCAACTCAGACCAGAAATTATGGGATGTACTCGTGGACCCCGCCCGAAAAATAAGGGTCGGGAACAAGCTCTATTTCATGGACGACAAGGGCAATGAAGTGCTCGTTGCTGAAGTAGTGGATAACACAACCTCCCGTGGCCGCACCATTCGGTTCTTGTTCGACGGCCCCGAAGAGGAATTCAGGAAAGGACTGTATACTTTGGGTACCACGCCTCTGCCCAAGTACATCGACCGAACCGTCGAAAAATTGGACTTCGACCGGTACCAAACTATCTACGCGAAGGAACTCGGTGCCGTCGCAGCTCCCACTGCCGGCCTCCATTTCAGCGAAGGTTTGATGAAACGAATGGAAATCAAAGGCATTAATTTCGCTGAAGTCACCCTCCATATCGGGTTGGGAACATTTCGCACAATCGATGTAGAGGACCTTTCGAAACATAAAATGGACGCCGAATATTTTCGGGTTCCGCAATCTGCAGCCGATGTGGTAAATAAAGGCAAGACGGAAAATCGACGGATTTGCTCAGTTGGCACCACCTCAATGCGTGCCTCTGAGAGCGCCGTTTCCGCCGGCAACATGCTGAAATCTGCAGAGGGATGGACCAATCTTTTCATCTTCCCTCCCTTTGAATTTCGGATAGCCAATGCCATGATTACAAACTTGCACCTACCGAAATCGAGCCTGCTTATTATGGTTTCTGCCTTTGGCGGGAAGGAATTGATAAAAGAAGCTTATGCGGAGGCCATCAAAGAAAAGTACCGCTTCTTCAGCTATGGCGACGCCATGCTGATTTTGTAAAAAACAGTAGCTTCCCTAAAGTTTGAATCTTTAGGGAAGCTGCTTTTCACTTTTGTTTTTCATAACACTCCCTGCCAACCAACCTCCCGGGCTTGCGGCCTGAAAATTGAATCCAGTTGTTATTTTTTTACAAATTTTCTTATACCGGAAACAGCCCCATTTGTGGCCTGAAGAAAATACACACCTGCCTCTAAATCGCTGACCTCTAGCCTACCCGGCGTTTCCTGGAAAGTGCCGGACAATACCAACCTGCCAAATGCATCAAACAACCGGTAAGTCACCGCACCAACGATGCCCTTCGGTATCGATATAAACAATAGGCTGCCCGCCGGATTTGGGAACAATCCGAAGTCGAGAGCAGGCTGCGTCTCGTTTGCGTCCACAGTGCCAAAAATATTGATGGGCGAGCTAAAAATGCCAAGTCCACCGCGGTCGTTGCCAACGATGGCTTCCAATAAATCATCGTCATTCAGGTTGGCGAAGGTGATGCGGGTTATCCCCCCATCCCGCAGCGCACCGAATGTTTCGCTGACCACCGGGAAGGAAGTGCCGAAATCAAGACTGTCGGTATTGACGATATACGTTTCGAAATACCCGAATTCTGATCCAGTTATGAGATAAATAGTGTTGTTGAAATCGAGGATAACGGGAGCGCTGTACCCCGTGACGTAGCCAGGCAATTGGGTGTTTATTTTCCCTAAAAATTTATTGTTGGGAGCTTCGTCTGGGTTCGTGTGGAAAGATGCAGACTCCGGCGTACCCTGGTTCGGCAGGAAGTTTACATTGCCATTGCGCTCACCAATGATCAGGTCGTTCGTCCCATCACCGTTGAGGTCGAAAATGAAAGGCGTTGAATACTGGCCCACATTGACTCCCTGCCAGTTGGCCTGAATGGGTCCGAAAGACATGGGGTTGCCCGGACCAGCTAGATTTTCGGCATAAAACAGGCTTCCAAACCGCTCACCCGTTACGAGATCCAGATCGCCGTCATTGTCCATATCTCCGAAGGCAGGAGCGAATGAATAGGTTGCGGAGCTAAATTGGTGAAAGTCGAGCCAGTTGCTGTCTACGAGTTCAAACGCAGGTTCCGATGCGGTTCCAATATTTTCAAAGAGGAAAAGGCTGGGGTCATTAGCAAAATCCGGCAGCCAGGCGTTGATATTACTAACTACAAAATCCATCAGACCGTCGGCGTTGAAATCCACGAATGCAGGCTGTGCACCGGTGCCAAAATCGAGCATATCTTCTACGATGAGATTTTTTTGTTGCAACTCAAACACAGGAGCTTCATCGCTCTGCACATTTTTGTAAAACCAGGCCACCTCGCGGTCCTCAGAGGAATTGGGCACATTTGGCGAAGCCATATAATCCTTTACGCCGTCGTTGTCGAAGTCTAAATAATAAGAAGCCGGAAAATCGTTGATATGTACCGGAATGTCGTTAGCTGGGAAATCAATTTCTTGCTCAGTTGCCCAGGCGTTTTCATTGGTTCCGCCATTCAGTGCAAGAACAATTTTTGCGTAAATGAGGTCGCCGTACAGAAGTTCTTTGTCTCCGTCATTGTCTGCGTCGAAAGTGCAAAGGGTTCCGCCACCATGGAGCATCTTATTTTCGTCGTCATTCGGATTGCCGAGAAGTTGGGCACATTCGCCCGAGTCTGGACTTAGCTGCAATTCTTCGGCAAATGGGGCGATAAAAAATTTGCCCCAACACGGATCACCCAACTCATATATTAAGGTGTCGTCGGTGTAGCCCATTTCTATAGCTACATTTTGATAATAATTGACGTACCCACCCGTGCCGCTCATGCTCAATATGTCGAGGTCACCATCCCCATCGAGGTCGTCGATGGCCGGATAATCGGGTGGATTGGAAAGGACATTGGTGAAATTGCCACCACCTGTGGGATATACCAATACATCGAAAGACCATTGCGGGAACTTCAACCTTTCGAAGTTCAGAATGCCATTTTCAAAAAAGCCCCGGTACACTTTAAACCCCGGAATGCCTTCATCGCCCGCATGGGCGAAAATGTCCATGGCTCCGTCCCGGTTGAAGTCGCGCAGCAAAACAAAATTTTTGCAAAAAGGGAAATTGGCAGTGAGGTATGGGGCGAATTCGTATTTATTCTGCCCATTTTCTCCGGTGTTCAGCCAAGCCACATGCTTGCTTCCGTTGCGGTCGAAAGCATAGAGGTCCGGCTTTCCGTCGTCGTTGAGGTCAGCCTCCGACCATTGTGGGGCATTGAGGCCTCCGACCCAGGGATTGAGCATATTGGCCCCACTCACTGTTACCGGCACATTCAGCCGGTGAAATATTTGGGCATTCAAACCCTGTATCATAAGAACGAACAAAACGAGGAGCGGAATCTTTTTCATAAAAATGGAATAAAATGTCTATTGGGGAGCGGCCAAAAATACGGCTATAATGAATAGTGTGCCGGGTGATATTCGGCAATTTGTAAAGGGGATTGCTAAGAACCAGGTCTCATTTACCTCTTGCCAAACAATAACGTGCCGATACGCACAAGGGTACTCCCCTCCTCAATTGCGATTTGGTAATCGCCCGACATACCCATGGAAATTTCCCGAAAAGAAGGCTGGGCCTGGAAATGCCTTGTCCTGATTTGCTCAAAAATAAACTTCAGACTTTTGAATTCCCGCCTTATTTTCGACTTGTCATTTGTAAAAGTCGCCATGCCCATTACCCCCGTAATCCGCACATACGGCATGGCCTTAAATGCGGCCGATTGCAAGATGGATTCCGCCTCTTCCAGGTTCATCCCAATTTTGGTGGACTCATCGCAAATGTGGAATTGGAGCAGGCATTCGATAACGCGGTTTTGCCTGCCAGCCTGTTTGTTTATTTCTTCGAGGAGATGCAAACTGTCGACGGAATGAATACAATGGACGAACGGAGCGATGTATTTTACCTTGTTGGTCTGCAGGCGGCCGATGAAATGCCACTCGATGTCTTTGGGAAGGGATTCGTATTTCGGCACTATTTCCTGCACCCTGTTTTCGCCAAATATTCGCTGACCCTTTTCATACAGTGATAGAATGGCATCAACGGGTTTGGTTTTGGACACGGCTACAAGCCGGGTGCCAGTGGGCTTGAGTTCAGGTAGTATTGTGTTCAACATGCGGGATGGAGTTTGGCCCCAAAATTAGACTTATGCGCCTACTTATGTGTCAGATTCCTGCACACTTTTTAATTGGCTGTAACCTGCCGTTTTGTCACATCTGCGCCACCAAAACCTGACACAAAACTTATGTTTCTGGTAAAAATCTTCCAAAACGGCAGTTACTTTCCGATGGCATATTCATTGATTGGCATCACCGAATAACATTTTATTTGACAACCATTAATTGTAGTAAAAACAGAAATCATGGCTAAAATTATAGGCATAGACTTAGGAACGACAAACTCCTGTGTAGCTGTAATGGAAGGCAACGAGCCGGTGGTAATCGCCAACGACGAAGGCAGGCGCACCACCCCTTCTATCGTGGGTTTCCTCGACAACGGCGAACGCAAGGTCGGTGACTCTGCCAAACGGCAAGCCATCACCAACCCTACCCGTACTGTTTCTTCCATAAAGCGGTACATGGGCCGGCGTTATTCTGAAGTTGCCAATGAACTATCGCACACTTCTTATAAAGTAGTGAAGGGTGGCAACGACACCGTGCGCATTGAAATCGACGACCGCAAATACACCCCGCAGGAAATATCCGCTATGGTGTTGCAAAAAATGAAAAAGACTGCCGAAGATTTTCTCGGACAGGAAGTGACAGAAGCCGTCATCACGGTGCCCGCTTATTTCAATGACTCTCAGCGCCAAGCTACCAAAGAAGCAGGCGAAGTGGCTGGCCTTAAAGTGCGCCGCATCATTAACGAACCTACTGCAGCAGCCTTGGCTTATGGCCTCGACAAACGGGACAAAGACATGACAATTGCGGTGTACGACCTGGGAGGAGGCACCTTCGATATTTCCATTCTGGAATTGGGAGAAGGCGTTTTTGAAGTAAAATCCACCAACGGCGACACCCACCTCGGTGGTGATGACTTCGACAGCCACATCATCGACTGGATGGCTGACGAATTTAAAAAACAGGAAAATATCGACCTGAGAAAAGATCCAATGGCTTTGCAACGCCTGAAAGACGCTGCTGAAAAAGCCAAGATCGAGCTTTCAAATTCTTCGGAGACAGAAATCAACCTGCCGTATATCACCGCAGTTGACGGTGTTCCGAAACACCTGGTGTTGAAACTCAGTCGGGCCAAATTCGAACAACTCGTGGACGACCTTGTCCGCCGTACGGTCGAACCTTGCCGCTCGGCCATAAAAGATGCCGGCATTTCAGCCAATGACATCGATGAAATTATTCTGGTGGGTGGTTCTACTCGTATCCCCCGCATCCAGCAAATGGTGGAAGAGATTTTTGGGAAAAAGCCAAACAAAGGTGTCAACCCGGACGAAGTGGTTGCCATTGGTGCTGGCATTCAAGGTGGAGTGCTAACTGGCGAAACCAAAGACGTGCTGTTGCTCGACGTGACACCGCTGTCGCTGGGCATAGAAACGATGGGTGGTGTTTTTGACGTGGTCATTGAAGCCAACACAACCATTCCCAGCAAGAAGTCAAAAGTTTACTCAACCGCTGCTGACAATCAGCCTTCCGTTGAAATTCACATCCTTCAAGGTGAACGCCCCATGGCCCGCGACAACCGCTCGGTCGGCCGTTTCATTCTGGATGGCATACCTCCTGCACCGCGTGGCGTGCCACAGGTGGAAGTCTCTTTTGACATCGACGCCAATGGCATATTGAATGTGTCGGCCGTGGACAAAGGCACTGGTAAACAACAAAATATCCGCATCGAAGCTTCTACCGGATTGTCGAAAGAAGAAATCGAACGGATGAAGAACGAGGCACAAGCCAACGCTGATGCCGACCATGAGGCCCGCGAACGCGTCGATAAACTCAATTCCGCCGACTCGCTGATTTTCCAAACGGAAAAACAACTGAAGGAATACAGCGAGAAGATTCCGGAAGAGAAGAAAACGGTGATCGAAACGGCCCTGGCAGAGTTGAAGGAAGCCCATAAAGCTGAAGACTTCGCACGCATTGATAAAGCCGCAGAAACCCTCAACAACGCATGGCAGGCTGCCAGCCAGGACATGTACCAGGCGTCTCAGCAGGCTGGTGGCGAACAGGCACAGGCTCCGCAAGATGAGGAGGCTGAGGGCGGTTCTGATTCATCGGATAAAAAGGACGATGTGACTGATGTAGAATTCGAAGAAGTGAACAACAACTAATTTGACAGCGCCCTCCGGCGCAATTTTTAAGGCATAAATGTATCCTGAAAGCCTTTCCACCGTATAGGTTGGAAAGGCTTTCTCTTTTTAGTATTGAGATTCTATTTACAACACAAGTCTTTGATAACAAAGGATTTCAAGCCAATAAAAGGGTTTGGCCAATAGCGATAACATCTTTAAAGAAAATACATGTGTAAAATAAAAATCATGTTTTTTCTAAAATTTTAGGGTATTGGCGAAGTATTTGTTTCAACACCCTACTGACAAGCATCGCCTTTAAGAAATGAACATACACAAACCCTATGTCAATAAACACACCCTCCAAATGGTTGACGGTTTGCCTTCACTACAATGAGCCTTGGGATGAATTTTTGGTTAAGGCAGTGAAGCCCTATGTCGATGTCGTTAGGCAAACCGGAATCAGCGAACATTTTTTCTTTGAAAGAAGCTGGAAACGTGGTCCTCATATTCGCTTGCATTTCAAAGGAAACCCGTTTGTAATTTGTAAAATGCTGAAACCGAATTTGGAAGAGCATTTTAAGCAATACTTTGAAACCCGCCCCTCCTTCATCATCGAGCCTAAATACCCGGAGACATTTCCAGAGGACCATAAATGGCTACCCAACAACTCGATACAATACCTCCCGCTGGACCATATCACCGTGCAAAATGGCAAACCCCATGAATTAACGCTTTGCAAAAAGCAATATGAGGTTTGCTCGAGACTCGTACTGAATACCCTCAAGGAAAAAGTGGATAATAGGGCGCAAAATGAATTGCTCCATACGGCCGTGAAGATGCATCTCGGATTTGCCACCGGCCTCGGCATGAGCCAGGCAGAGGCTGCCCTCTTTTTTGGTGTGCTATTCGACCAGTGGAAAGCGCAACTGCTAAAGCAGGAATCATTCTATGCACAAAGAAAACAGCCGACAGTAATCCACTCTTTTCAAAAGATTTTCGAGCACCAAAAAAGTGAGTTAGTGCCGCGTCATGCCGCTTTGTGGGAGGTATTCAAAAGCTACAACCAAATTGGCGATGAAGAATTCAGCGAATGGGTTCACGTCAATGCCGAATTGGGGCTGGAGCTGAATTTAGGTATCGAGGAGGGGCTGTTCAGCAAACGGCGGCTGGCTATTGGAAGGGCAAATTTTAAAGATGGCAGACAAGCCATCTTATGGAATATTTTCGCAAACCTGGTAGCGGCCCTCAACAACCGCCTCGGCATTCACAATAAGAACGAAGGCTATCTTCTTTTTCTGCTCAGTCAAAGTCTGCACACCCTCAAAGTTCGGGCAAAGAGTCGGAAGCGGACCGCAGTGTAACCCCCTCAATCTTTGTCACATTATCTCTACGGAAGAATCCATCTTCCCCCCTGTTTTTATTACTTTAGCGCCTCCTCAAAACAGGGGAGCTATATCCAAAAATTAATACGCACAACCTCCAATTTTTATTCAAAATGACAATCATCGACGGAAAGCAGCTATCGGAAAAAATCAAAAATGAATTGGCCGCCGAGGTCGCCAATATACAAAAGGCGGGAGGCAAGATTCCTCATCTTGCTGCTGTATTGGTAGGCGAAGACCCCGCCAGTGCCGTATATGTGCGCAACAAAGTGCGCTCTTGCGAAAAGGTGGGCTATAAGTCCACATTGGTGCGGCGCGATGAAACCGCCACGGAAGAAGAGGTTCTCCAAATAGTGCATGACCTCAACAAAGATGAGGACGTGGATGGATTTATTGTTCAACTTCCGCTTCCCAAACATATCAACGAAGAAAAAATAACTCTTGCCATCGACCCCCGGAAAGACGTGGACGGTTTTCATCCGGTAAATGTTGGGAGGATGGCGCTGGGATTGCCCTGTTACCTGCCTGCTACACCTTATGGCATTGTCACAATGCTGGAGAGATACGGCGTCGAGACCTCCGGCAAACACGCCGTTGTCATCGGCCGCAGCAACATCGTCGGCACACCGATGAGCATTCTGCTTTCCCGCAAAAGTAAATCCGGAAACTGCACCGTCACCATTACCCACAGTCGCACCAAAGATTTGCCTGGAATGGTGAAAACCGCCGACATTATCATTGCCGCCATCGGCATCCCGGAATTTGTGACCGGCAACATGGTGAAAGATGGTGCTGTTGTTATTGATGTGGGCATCAATCGGGTGGACGACCCTGCTGCCAAACGTGGCTACAGGTTGGTGGGAGATGTGAAATACGACGAGGTAGCTCCAAAATGCAGCTTTATTACTCCTGTGCCCGGTGGTGTGGGGCCCATGACAGTGACGTCTTTGCTACTCAATACACTGAAAGCATGCAAGAAGGAAATTTATCCTTAATTACAGCAGGAGGAGCGAAAACAAGACCACCAAATACAAACCAATACGATGTGCAGGAAGCGCATGTGTAGTAGCGCAAAAAGGCTGTAGTTCTATCTATCTCACTATTTGGTCTTAAAATTCCGGGGTATCATAAACTTTTAAAATTGAAAACCATTATTTTCGGCACTGGATTCACACCTTTTTTTCAACAATCATCTTTAAACGCAATATACCATGTCTGACATTGCACCTCCGAATTACGAAAAAAAATCATTCTGGAAACGTCCAGAAGGTATCACCGGGACGCTTTTCTTATTAGCCCTCATCGGCGGCGGCGGCTTTTTACTCTATACTTTCAGCGGGGCTTTGATAGCCTTGGCGGCTAATGCAATTTACCTGACCTTGATGCTCGTGGCATTGGCGGCGCTCATTTACATCATCCTCGATCCGAAAATGAGAAACCTCGTATGGTATATGTACAAAAGCGTAATGAGGTGGGTTACCGGCATTTTTGTTCAAATAGACCCCATCGGCATTCTGAAAAGTTATGTGGAAGATCTGCAGGATAACCTGAGTAAAATGAGCAAGCAAATCGGCAACCTGAAAGGACAAATGCGCAAGATGGACACGCTGATGAAAGACAATAAGAAAGAGATCGATAACAACCTCAAGCTCGCCAGCGTCGCCAAAAAGCAAGGCAATGAAAGCCAGATTATTCTCGCAACCCGGAAGGCTGCCAGAATGCAAGAGACCAATGCAAAATACAGGGAATTGCATCAGAAGATGCAGATACTCTACCGCATCCTCGACAAGATGTACAAGAATTCGGAAATCCTGCTCGAAGACACCAAAGACCAGGTGAAGCTCAAAGAACAGGAACGCAAAATCATCCGCACCAGCCACTCCGCCATGAAATCCGCCATGAGCGTCATCTCCGGCGACCCAGACAAGCGGGCCATGTTCGATATGGCTTTGGAAAATATCGCCGACGATGTGGCCAACAAAATTGGTGAAATGGAGCGCTTTATGGAAGTCTCCGCCAACTTCATGGACACTATCGACCTGCAAAACGGCGTATTCCAGGAAGAAGGCATGAAGATGCTCGAAAAATGGGAACACGAAAGCTCTCTGATGCTAATGCCGGGACAGTCCACCACCAGCAGCGATACATTGGATTTGAACACACAAGCAGCTCGTCCGCAAAAACAGGGTAAGACGGGCGAATCGGGTTATGACAACCTTTTCAACTAAAGTGTGGATTGCCGGAACACCACAGGCAATTCTGGTTTAACAGGTTGAAAACCGTTGTTGTTATTTCCTCCAAACAATAAATAATTCCGCAACTCATAATGCAAAATAATGAGCCCATTCTGGCCGCTTTATTTAAGATAATCCAATCCTATATTGCCAAGAGCAACCTCCCGGAAAATAAAGTGGTGGAATACCTCACCCCAACTGAATTAAAGCGGCAAATGGATATCGCCGTTGGCAGTGACGGAGAGACTTTTGAGCAACTTCTCGGGCACATCAGTCAATACCTTAAATACGCCGTAGATACCGGCAACCGCCAGCTTTTCAATCAATGCACCGACCGCTTCAACAAGGTAATCTCTAGCAGCCCC
>CAZPHZ010000033.1:10943-14033 GCA_964586035.1 uncultured Saprospiraceae bacterium | reverse complement strand
AATTACGATCAGTGGTTTCTGGCTATCTGCGACAACAGCTTCAACAATTGCCTCCGCTACAAGTCCAACGGGTGGACGAACGGCACCGCCCGCGGCAAGGCCCTGCCGGAGGGGGTATATGCGTGGCTCATGGAATACGATGTGATTCGCAACGGCAAGGCGGAGCGGCGAATCGGGAAGGGGGAGGTGGTTATCATGCGATGAAAAAGTGAAACAGCCATAAACAGCGATATATTTTTACCTGCCTTTTTGCGTGGAACTTTTGCAGCACTTGCAAAGCCAAAATATTGTCGTCATCAGGCAGGGATTTTCTGCAATAGCTGACACCGCCAGGCGGCACTTTGATTTGCCAGATGATGGCGGTAGTTTTGCCCGGTATTCGTTTTTCATAAAAAAACAGCCCGATGCGCATATTCATCATTTTGCTCCTCGCTTGGAGCAGCCTGGAGCTTCCTGCACAGACCTCCCGGACTTATTCAGAAGAAATCGCTACATACAGGGAGACCTACAAACAGGAATTCCTCGAAGACGAGCGTGCCCCGCTCAAAACGGCGGAAGACCTCGCCAAACTGCGGTTTTTTGCCTCCCATAAAAAATACCGGGTACGCTGCACTTTTACCCGCACGACTGATGCCGTGCCTTTCGATTTGCCGACACACAGCGGCATCACGAAGCCCTATGTGAAATACGGAATATTGAGCTTCGAGTGGAAAGGCAAAACCCATTCTTTAGCCGTTTATCAAAGCCTGCGGTACCGCAACATTCCGGGATACGAGCAGCACCTCTTCCTGCCGTTCAACGACCTGACCAACGGCGAGTCCACCTACGGCGGCGGCCGGTACATCGACCTGTCTATCCCGGAAGTGGAAGCCAGCGAGGTGTATCTCGATTTCAATAAATGTTACAACCCCTGGTGTTGCTATTCCGACGGCTACTCATGCCCCATTCCGCCGGCGGAAAACAAGCTGGACATCGCCATCGAGGCCGGGGAAATGATGTATGCCGGAGGGAAGCATTGAGCGAGGTGAGAGGTGAGAGGTGAGAGGTGAGAGGTGAGTGGTGAGAGGTGAAAGGGTGGGAAGGTGAGAGGTGAGTGGTGAGAGGTGAGTGATAAATTGGGACTGAGTTGCACTTTGGGTGACATGTTCCCGGTTTTAATACTTGATTTGCAGCTGCCGGTTGAAGACCTCTGGCATTTCCGTTAACTTGCGAAAAGAACTTTCTGAGACCCATATATCTTTTTGATGAAAAAACTAAAGCTATTTCTGGTTTTCGTCTCGTGCTACACCGGCACAATTTCCGCCCAACTCCATTGCGACATTATTCCCACAAAAGACATCCTGGTACAATTTCAGCCGGGGGTGGATGTGCCGGCTTTCGCCGCAAAAATGGAAGCCCAACTCCCCGGCTTTACGGGGCTGAAACTGAAAAAGAAGGTGGCGCCTCGCTTCGGCTATTACCTGCTCACCTTCCAATACGACCCCGCCGTCATCTCGATGCCCGATTTTTTACAAAGCCAGCCGCAGGTCATCAGCGCTTCGTGGAATGAGCGTGTGCAATGGCGCGACAGCATCCCCAACGACCCGCTCTTCGACGGCCAATGGGACATGGAGCGAATCGAATTGCCCAAGGTGTGGAGCATCTCCACTGGTGGCACTACCATTCTTGGCGATACCATCGTCATCGCCGTCATGGACAAAGGGTTCGACATATTCCACCCCGACTTGGTGGACAATATGTGGAACAACCCCGGCGAAATTCCCGGCGACGGCATCGACAACGACGGTAACGGGTATGTGGACGACATCCACGGGTGGAACTTCCGCTTCGGGTCGCCGGTGTACACCGTGGAAAAACACGGCACCTGGGTGTCGGGCATTCTGGGTGCCGAAGGCAATAATGCCAAAGGCCCGGCCGGCACCAACTGGAACGTAAAACTGATGTACCTCGGCGTCGATTTTGTCGACGAAGTCGTCTCCGCTTTTGCCTATGTGCACGATATGCGGGAACGCTACAACAACAGCAACGGGCAGGAGGGAGCTTTCGTCGTGGTGACCAACGGCTCTTTCGGCATCGATAAAACCCCCTGCGAGGCCCAGCCCCAATGGGGAGCCATGTACGACCCGCTCGGCGAGGTAGGCGTGCTCAGCGTTGCAGCCACCGCCAACGAAAACTGGGATGTGGACGAATTGGGCGACATCCCCACGAGCTGCACCAGCGAATTTCTCATTTCCGTCACCAACACCGACCAAGACGACAACAAAGTGACCAACGCAGCCTGGGGCCTTCAATCCATTGATTTGGGCGCCCCCGGCAAGAACACCTCCACCACGACAACCCAAAACCAGTACAAAACCAATTTCGGCGGCACCTCGTCAGCTTGCCCGCATGTAGCGGGGTCAGTGGCCTTGCTGTACAGCCTTCCCTGCACCGATTTGATCACCCTCGCCAAATCCCAACCAATTGAGGCTGCCAGGCTTGTCCGCGATGCCATTTTCGAGGGCACCGACCCGGTGGCCGACCTACAGGACAAAACTGTTACGGGAGGCCGTCTCAATGTTTACAACGCGATGGAATACCTGCATTCCTATTGCATTGCAAGAACTGGCGAACGCTCCGCCGGTAATTTCAAGGAGATTTATTTTTCCGGGAAAAACATTATCCGGCTGTACCCCAACCCGGTGACTGAATCTCTGTTCATCGATTACGGCACCGATGGGTTCAATACCTTCACCGTCCGGGTGTTCAACGCCTTGGGAGAGGAGGTGCGATTTCCGGCAACCCGCGAAACCATGCCTTTCAATGGTCAAATTCTGGAACTCGATGTGAGCGATTGGGCATCAGGGACTTACTTCATAAGTATCTCCGGCAATGAGAAAAGTGTCGCCAGGAAATTCGTAAAGTTGTAACATTTGACAATCCCTGTATTCCGGAACTAATTTATGACAATTATTTGTCTTTCTGCCCGAAAGCACTATTTTTGCAGCCGCCTTTGAAAATGCAGTTTTTTGAGGGTTTTGAAATCTTTAAAAACAGGCTCCGTGGCTCAATTGGATAGAGCATCCCGACCGCAGGTCGGGAAGGTTAAAG
>CAZPHZ010000033.1:0-10843 GCA_964586035.1 uncultured Saprospiraceae bacterium | reverse complement strand
CCGGAGTCGCTTCTGTTTTTTGAAATTTGGCTCCGTGGCTCAATTGGATAGAGCATCCCGACCGCAGGTCGGGAAGGTTAAAGGCTCGAATCCTGCCGGAGTCGCTTCTGTTTTTTGAAATTTGGCTCCGTGGCTCAATTGGATAGAGCACCTGACTACGGATCAGGAGGTTGAAGGTTCGAGTCCTTCCGGAGTCACAAAAGATGTAATTTGAAAGAATGGGTACATTGGCGAAAACGTCAATTTCCTAATTCACGTAATAACTATAATCAGATGTCAAGAGTTTGTGAGCTAACCGGAAAGCGCCCGATATCGGGCAACAACGTATCCCACTCCAACAGGAAGACGAGGCGTCGTTTTTTGCCCAACCTGCAAAAGAAGCGTTTTTTTGTTCCCGAATTGGACCGGTGGATAACTCTGAAAGTTTCATCGAGTGCCATTCGCACCATCAATAAGTATGGCATTTACGCCTATGTAAAGAAATTGCAGGCCAAAGGTCAGGCATTAGATGTTAAACTTTAATAACCAGAACTATTTAAAGTAAGAAAATGGCTAAGAAACAAAAAGGCAACCGGATTCAAATTATCCTCGAGTGTACCGAGCAAAAGGGTTCTGGCGTGGCAGGTATGTCGCGCTATGTGACGCAAAAAAACCGGAGAAATACTCCGGACCGCCTCGAGTTGAAAAAATTCAACCCATTCCTGAAAAAAATGACCATTCACCGGGAGATTAAATAATCTGCAGATCAGGTGAGGTTATTGAAAACTTATTTGTTCACTTTCAATCAGAGCTAAATCATGGCAAAAGTTTCCAAAAACGCAAGGGTCGGCAAGAGAGCTGCAAACGTGGGTTCAGGTCGTGACCATGTGAAAGTCATCAAGAGCGTTAAAGACCCTAAGACTGGCAAATACACCTATAAAGAGGTGATGATCCACAAAGACAGTGTGAAAGAGTTTTTTGCGAACAAATAAAACGCTGAAACATCTTGGGAAAAATTGAGCCAAGGCTTTTCTTAAACGAGTTTTAAGAAAAGCCTTTGTTGTTTACCCGCGAGCCAACATTATCATGAGTTTTTTTAAGAAATTTTTTACAAAAGAGAAAGAGCAGGAATTGGATAAGGGCTTAGAAAAAACCAAATCCGGGTTCTTCAATAAGCTGTCAAAAGTAGTGGCCGGTAAGTCCACCATTGATGTCGAAGTGCTCGATGAGTTGGAAAACATCCTTATTTCTTCAGATGTAGGGCTCGATACCACCATAAAAATCATCGACCGGATAGAGGCTCGTGTTGCCAATGACAAATACCTTAACACGAGCGAGTTGGACTCCATCATGCAGGAAGAAATCGTCCGGATTTTAGAGGAGAATAACACCCAGGACCTGGAAGATTTCGACACTCCCCCAGGCACCAAGCCTTATGTGCTGCTCGTGGTAGGTGTGAATGGTGTTGGTAAAACAACGACCATCGGCAAATTGGCATATCAATTCAAACTCAAAGGAAAAAAGGTGGTTATTGGCGCCGGCGACACCTTTCGCGCCGCCGCCGTGAAGCAGTTAGAGATTTGGTCTGAACGTGTGGGCTGCGAGTTTTTCGGAAAGGGGATGAACGTTGACCCCGCTGCCGTGGCTTATGAAACGGTGGATTATGCCGTCAAAAACAACTGCGATGCCGCCATTATCGATACGGCAGGCCGCCTCCATACCAAGGTCAGTTTGATGAACGAGTTGAGCAAAATAAAACGCTCGGTGAGCAAACGTTTGGACGGCGCACCACACGATGTGCTCCTCATCCTCGACGCCACCACCGGCCAGAATGCCATTGAGCAGGCGAAACAATTCACTGCGGCCACTGAAGTTTCCAGCCTGGCACTCACAAAATTGGACGGCACTGCCAAAGGTGGCGTGGCCATTGGCATCTCCGACCAGTTCAAAATACCCATCAAATATATCGGCGTGGGTGAAGAAATGGAAAAGCTGCAAGTGTTCAACAAACGGGCCTTCGTGGAGTCTTTGTTTAAAAAGTGACGTTTGCAAATAGGTGGAATCCCACCTATTAGAATAAGCCCCATAAGGTTTCTATTACCTTATGGGGCTTTTATTTTTGGGTGCCCTGGCAAATCTCCCCCCGGCGTTAATAGCCGCCGTAATAGCGGCGGAAAAACCACTCCAACGACAACATCGCCAACAAAAGGAAAAATATCCATTTTAAATGTATGACCGAACGAGTGCGGGTAGAGGCGTACACGACGGGCTTAATGTCTTTGTCCAATAAGAGCTGCCCGATTTGCGAGAGTTGCCCGGGCTGAAAAAACGCACCGCCGTAGGCCTCGCTAAGGCGCCGCAACATCGCGTGGTCAGCCGTAGTTTCGTACACCTCTAGTTGAATGGGCTGTACGCTGAATTGCCCGTTGTACACCAAATTCTTTCCGTTGAAAGTCACCTGTGACCGAAAACGGTAATTGCCAACGGGAAATACTCCGGCTGCCAGCGAATAGGCATGAGTGGTTTTATTAAACGTGAAATTAAAATCACGGCCATCGCCATTTGTAATGGTGAGACTAACATCGGGACCGTTGACCAATTCATAACTTTCGTTGTACAATTCTGCATCGAGAACCACCGGCTCGTTTTCATCGAAGATATTCTTACTAAGGCTCACCCGAAAACGCCTTTTGTCCGCCTTCAGCGCCGTGTATTGAAAATTCTTGCCGATTAGTTCATCGAAAAGGTTGTGGTTTTGGTGCTGCAAGTAGTCGAATAACTTCCAGCGCCAGACTCCTTCAGCGGCAAGCACAGCTACTTTTGTTTCACCATCATGGCCATAGACGAGAAGTGGGTACTGCGTCTCCACTTTCCCAATGCGTTGATAAAGCAATACTTGTGCATCACCTTCTACCTGGAAATCGCCGAAAGGAGCCGTCAGCGGATTAAAAGCGGGCAGGTTGGCTCGCAATCCTTCATCGATGGTGAACAGATTAAAATTGGGATTGAATACCCCTTGCACATCATTCGTATTGCGCATGGTGGCCTGTATTCCAATCACGGGTTGCACCTGATTGAACCGGGGCAAATTCGTCTGACTGCCCACTATGAACATTCTCGGAATCTTGTGCTCATCCATATCTTTTAGCACTGCCGAGGCATCGTTGGTACGGCTGGGGAGACTGTGCAACAGAATGAAATCAAAGTCCGCCACATTGACTTTTAAATCGGTGATGTAGGCCGTGGTCACTTCGTAATTCTTATTTTGCTCCAAAGATTGTTTGAGGGCCGAAATATCTGGGTTGGGAGAATTGGCTAAGAGGAGCAACTTCTGCCGGGCGTCGAGTACATCCACGAAAATATCTTTCGAATTATTGGCCATTGTTGCCTCACCCGCCACGCCGGAAAGGCTTATGCGGTAGCGTTGAACCCCTGGTTCGGTAGCTTCCAAAATGAACTCACGAGTGGTAAAAAAATCATTCTTGCCAATATCAAGGGCCGATTGTTGTTGGTTGCGAATTTCATTGCCCAAAACTTTAGAAACTGTTAGGGTTGTTGCATTTCCTGCACAGTTGCGGGCTGCGACATCCACTTGCACGCTGAACTTGTCGCCGAGATAGGCGATGTCATTGTGAAATACCCGCTTCAGGTACAAATCCTTTTTCTGCAAAGTATCCCCCAACCCAATAGTATATATGGGGGCATTCATTTTGGTGCCGGTATAAAGGGGGTTGCTGCCTTCGTTGTATATGCCATCTGTGGCCAGCACAACGGCTCCCAGATTTTGGTTTCCGTACAAATCGCTTACATCTCCAAGAACCCCGGAGATATCCGACCTTTTGTCTTCCAGGCCAAAATCTACTCCTTCCCGCACGCTGCTGCCAAAAGAGTATTCTTTCACATCATATCTCTTTCCGATGTCCTTTTTCAAGGCTCTCCAAGCCTTCTGGTAGGATTCCAGACTTTCAGTCTTAAAACTCATCCCCACCGACGTTGAGGCATCTTGTGCCATCACCACGACTGGTTTCTTAGTCTCAGTGAGCAAAGAACGAAGAAGAGGTTGGAGCAGTAGAATGGCTAAAAATGTTGCCGAAATGAAACGCAAAACACCAAGTCCCCTTGTGAGCCACACAGAGTGTTCCGCAAAAGTTTTATCCTTGTAATACAACCCCGCGGCATAGACAATGCCGAGAAGTACGCACAAGAACAGGTACCAGGCTGGGTATTGAAAACTTAAACTTTCCATTAAATCAGGTGATTAGGTAAAAGGCAGCGACGCTGCACTCTGCAAAATCTGCGGCCTTTGTACAGCTGCCTGCCATTTGGTGAAATTCCTTTGGCGGCAGCGCCGCAAAAATGGGAAATCCAGCGGGCATTGAACAGTTAAAAACGTACAAGGCTCCATCCCGTTGCCTTTTTTGCAAACTTTTTGCAGAAGTTTGTTGTCTCAATGAAACTTGCCCGCCGCAATTCGTAGAATGTTACGGCGTTTAGAAACCGCACGCGTAAATTTTGGCCCGTTATTGTCACCCTAGAATTGAACTGTTATTATGAAAAAAGCACTTTTCACATCTTTCCTGCTGTTGCTCCTCGTTATGAAAATGCAGGCTGCCTTCATGTTGTTGCCCATGGACATGGAGCAGAAAAACCACCTCAAAGCGTACGGCATCACCTATTGGGTTTTAGACCACAACATCGAAGCCTGGTGGTTGCTCAATTATCGCGGGGGTAGTTTCGCTTTTCCACACACCGCCATTTTTGAAAAAGAATGCCTCACTCGCGGCGTCAGTTTTGAAATCATCCCCGATGGGGCATTCAATAATATTCTGGCTGAAATTGCCCAACCCGAAGTCAATATGGACGCCGTCAAATTAGAAAAGGCACCTCGGATTGCCGTGTATACCCCCACTGCTGATTTTCAAAATAGCGAAGGTAAGCAGATTCAACCCTGGGATGACGCCGTCACCCTCGTGCTCACCTATGCCGAGATTCCTTTTGACAAGTTGTACGACGAAGAAGTATTGGCTGACAGGCTCACGGAATACGACTGGCTACATCTCCACCACGAAGACTTCACCGGTCAATATGGCAAATTTTACACTGGATTTCATGGCCATGCCTGGTATCGGGAGAACCAACGGCTTTCGGAAGAAATGGCACGCCGAAACGGTTTCAAAAAGGTGTCGCAACTCAAATTGGCGGTAGCCAAAAAAATAAAAGAATACGTTGTGGGCGGCGGATTTATGTTCGCCATGTGCTCGGCCACCGACACTTACGACATCGCTCTTGCCGCCAATGGCGTAGACATTTGCGACAAATACTACGACGGCGATGGCCCCGACCCCAATGCGCAAGCTAAATTGGATTTTTCCAAAACCCTGGCTTTTAAAGATTTCGAGCTGGTGAAGAATCCTTTGGAATACGAACATTCCAATATCGATAGCCATTATGGCCGTAATATTCCGCCTGACCAGGACTACTTTACGCTTTTCGATTTCTCCGCAAAATGGGATCCCGTACCGACCATGCTCACACAGAATCACACGCGCACCGTGAAGGGTTTTATGGGGCAAACCACTGCTTTTAGAAAAGATTTCATCAAGTCCAGTGTGCTCGTGATGGGTGAAAACAAACCCATGCACGAAGCCCGGTATATCCATGGCAATTTGGGCCAGGGATTTTTTACTTTTTACGGTGGCCACGATCCCGAAGACTATAAGCATTACGTGCAAGACCCCGACACAGACCTCAATCTCCACCCCAACTCACCAGGCTATCGCCTGATATTGGACAACGTTCTTTTTCCTGCGGCTCGAAAAAAGAAGAGAAAAACTTGAAATGATAAGTCTGAAACTGTAAGATGGAAATCTTGCTCCCCATTCTGCCTTTACGAAGAATACTAAAAGTGCGTTATGCTCACAAGAATGACTGTGCCAGACTGGGTCCGCCGCCATACCTTTCCGTATGACGATTTCCGTTCTGTCGCACTGGAAAGAATTAACTCCATCCGGCAGGGGATTCAAAAATTGAGCGCAGACAAGCCAGAAGTTTCCATCGTCATTCCAGCTTTTAATGAAGAAAAATATCTGCTAAATACCCTCTCTTCGCTCTCAGAGTTGCGCCCGGCCCGGTCCACTGAACTCCTCATCATTAACAACAACTCGACCGATGGCACGCAGGAAATCCTGGACATGACTGGCGTGCGTTCTATCATGGTACGGCAACAAGGAGTAACGTATGCCCGGCAAGTGGGTCTCGAAACAGCCAGAGGTAAATACATTCTCAGCGCCGATGCCGATAGCATATACCCGCATGACTGGGGCAACGAATTCGTGGAGTTTTTGGATAAAAGGGAAGATGCTGCTTGCGTTTACGGCCGATATTCTTTCATTCCTACCCAGCACTATGGGCGGTTAATATTAGTGTTCCATGAACTTGCTGCCGAACTATTTTTCCAACAGCGCAGCCACAGGCACCCTTTTATTAATGTCGTTGGATTCAACTGCGCATTCCGCCGGGAACAGGCCCTTGAGACTGGTGGCTACAACCATGAGTTCTACCACGCCAACAACAACCGGGGAGAAGACGGGTACTTAGCCATGAATCTCGCGGAAAGATTTGGGAGTATCAAACATGTTCCTACGACCAACAGAGTCTGGACCTCCGACCGCCGTCTTATGGAAGACGGTAGCCTTCTTCGGGCATTTTTCAACAGGGTGAAAAGGCACGCGGCTGTTTAATCCAAATTGTGCTCGTTGATATCGATTGTCAAATCAGCATCACTCATTTCCCATCTGATAATTTATACCTGCGATTTTATTGACTTCAATCGACCAGAACAGGGGCCAGCGGGTCGTTCCAGATATGGCGGAATATTTTCCAGCCATTTGGGCCACGTTTGAAAATCTGTAAAAAATTCCCCTGATTGGAATAACGTTGATTCTGAAATTCGTATTCCAAGTACCCGACTCCCCGAACGAATGCCATGTCGCCCGACCCTCCGGCTTCCACGATTGTGTTTTCCATTTTCAAAACCCGTGTGGGTGGAAAATCGGGGTTGAACCAAAATAGCCGGATATTTTCCTTCCCGGCAATAGGGTCTTCTCCATGGTGGGGGATAAGCACAGCGTCGGGCGCGTATAGGTCAAGAATACCACTGGCGGAATCACCAGCAAGCCAGAATGCATTGTATTGCTGGCAAAGCGCCCTAACGGCTGCTTCGTCATTTGCAGTAAAGACATTCTGCTTTGTCTGGCAGCCAAGAATTATCGAAAGCGCAATAAGTGAAGATGTGGAAAGAGTTACATTGTTGAAGTGCATAATAAAATCTTCAGGTTGGTAAATGATGTGTAAAACCAGGCCTCATCAAATATACAATGACAGGCAAAAAACAAGGTATAACAGCGCACTGTAACCTAAATAGGTGCGCTGGTCGATGTACCGGACCGGACTTATTTTCAAAGCCTTCCATACATAGCCCACGACGATAATCCGGTCTGCAAAAAATGCAGCGACGGTGGCAAAAGCTACGCCCTCCAGCCCCCAAAGGCTACCCCACCACCAACTGAGCACCGTCAGCAAAACCAACTCGAAAGTGGCACTAAAGGTGAGAAAAAAGTTTTTCCCCTGGCTCATCATAATGACGTTGGGCAACAGGATACGGCTGGTTATAAGCAGGGTAAAAATCTTGAACACCCTCGCAGATTCTCTGAATCCCTCATTGAACACCACCGGGAAAAGGAAGGGACTCGCCAACATACTGAGCATGCTCAGCGGGAACAACCAATGGGATAGTTTTCGCGTGGCGGTTTTTATGCGTTGCAACCCTGCGCTAAGATTTTCCGCCGTCACGGGGATGAGGGAAGTGCTCAATGCTCCCACCATCAAAACTGCCAGCGGGAACTCGCGCGCACCGTACCTGAAAATGGCAAACGCTTTTTCATCCTCAAACAGAAGACTAACGACAAGACCGGTAGCGTAATCCGCTCCTTTGCCGGCGAGTGACAACAAAACCAGCGGCAATGCAAGAACCGCGTATTTTTTGATAAAACTCCCGTCGAACTTCCAACTGGCATTCTTGTAGAGCACAACAAGCGCCCATCCATATTTAAACGTCGATACAGCCACTAAAGCCGTCATAGCCTCCGTCAGACCATAGCCGAAATAGATTGGGACGGCCACGGCCAGTAATTGAAGGCCAAACCCCAATGTGGCGAACCAGACAATCTGTGAATATTTTTTTAACAGCAAATAATAAATATGGACCAGGAAAGCGGGGCAATTGAAAACCAGGTAAATGGCGAGCAGATTGAGGTTGGGCACCTCTGAAAAGTTAGTGAGTTGTCCGGCGACAATATGCCGGGAAAAATATAGGGTACCTCCGGCCACAACACCGGCTGCTGAAAACAGCAAAAAAACGTTGAACAAAGCAGTTGGCCTCTCTTCGCCGCAGAGTTTTGGGAACTGTTGGAGCAAGGCATTTTGGCCCCCGGAAATCCAAAAGAAACTGAACAAGCTACCGATAAACATCCACGCCTCATACACCGAAATCTGCTCCAAAGGAAGGCCGCTCTTAGCTAAAAATATCCCGATGAGTACCGCAGTACCAAACTGCAGCACTTGGAAAAATTGCAGGGAATTGATGCTATTTATTCGCATTTCGCAGTTTGGCCCAATGGTTTTTCCGGTAACTCGTCAAGTTATGCGCAATTACTCACAGCTCTTCTTCGCGCTCCTGGAACACGACTCCATACGTTTTCAATTCTTCCAATACTGGTTGGTACACCTCTTTTTGAACGGGGATATGCACGCCCCTCGCTTTCATTTTACCCTGCATCACGAGTTTGGTAAAAATACCCAAAGGCAGGCCAACCAGGCGGGCCATCGCCGTGTCGGAGGCATCCTTGCCTTCGAGGACAAGCGTGGAAAACCGGCGCCTATTTTTGCCTTCAAGCTCATAGTCAAACTCGTGTTGCATGATGATGATGTCGCGATCTTTGGCATGGAGCTTCCATTTTTCCAAAAGCAAATTTTCGAGGATAAGGGCCGGAGTGGCTTTGGGCAATCCAATTTTCTTTTTTCTAAAAAGGCCCAGCCAGTCCAACTTTTTCATCACGGGTGAAAACTCCCGCTCTTCCACCAATCCGGCGATTCGTTCTTTTACGGAGGCACCAGGCCTGCCCTCTTTTGCCAGATAGGCATCCATCAACTCGTGGTAAGTGATTTTATCGGAATCCATGATGGGATAAGTGGCGTCGGTAAGGCCAATTTTTACCAATGCATTCCAGGCATCGCAAAATCCTCTGTACCGAATGGTTCCGCGATAGATGGTTGGAATATCCGCCAGTCCGTAGGCTTCACGATAAAGCAGTGCTTCCCTGTTGGCATACACTTCGAATGGTTCGTCGAAACCCGGAACCTCGATAAGACGGTATTCTTTGAAAAGGCGGTTGTATGGAATGTATCGAAACTTGCCGTTTTCGAGGTATTGGGCCGTGCCCTGGCCTGCCAATACTACGTTGCGGGGGTTCCAGGTAAATTTATAACGCCATGGGTTATCGCCCACACAATCGAGTGCCACCAACCCACCGGCATTGGAACGAAAGGCGGTTATTTTGCCCCCTCTGTCCTTGATGTCGTTGATGGTTTTCATCGCCGACATATGATCGATGCCGGGATCCAGGCCCAACTCACCCATAAATATCAGCTCGTTATTTCGGAAATCATCAACGACCTTATAAATATCCTTGGAAACATAAGAGGCAGTAATAAAGTGCTTTTTAAGCGCCACACAATCGTAAGCAACCTCCAGATGCAGATGCGGCGGCAGCATAGACACCACCAGGTCGGCCCGGCCAATGAGTTGCCGCCGGTCGTTGATTTTCATCACATCGAGCCATACCCCCTGCCCATTGGGATGTTTCCCAACTTTTGTAGCTGCGAGCTTTGGATCGGCATCGGCTACTATTACCCGCCAATTATTTTCTTTGGCACGGGCTAGCACATAAGTGATTAGCGCTGTGCTTGACCTCCCGGCCCCAAGGATTAGGATGTTGTTCATTTTTTTCGGAACTATGGGCTTGAATCAGCAGATTTTGGGATAATTTTTGATTTCCCGACGCTCCCTTAACCTGCCTTTCTGGTAAAATAAAAAACGAGCGCAAGTTAGTTCGTTCGCCATTAAGGAACACTGAAAATCGAAACGATTTTTGCTATGCATAAAGCCGTTTTATTGCCGTAAACACCACCATCATGAGAAAGCAACTCTTTAAATGCCCCGTCAACATTTACGATACGCCGGATGAGTTGGACAGCGGCGACCAGGCTTTGCTGGCCCTGGCCCGGAAAACAAGGGGCGATGCCTATGCTCCCTATTCCAGATTCAAAGTCGGTGCAGCAGTCCTGATGGAAAACGGCGAAATGCTTTCGGCCACAAATTACGAAAACGCCTCCTACCCACTCACCATTTGTGCCGAACAGGCCGTATTGGCAGCCTCTTCCAGCCGGTTTCCCGGTGTACCAGTATTGGCAATTGCCATCACCGTAATAAATTCGAATCAGGAAATTGTGCACCCTGCCGCTCCCTGCGGTGCGTGCCGTCAGGTCATTTACGAGACCGAAAGAAAAAACAACACCCCCATTCGCGTGATTTTACAGGGTGAAAAAGGCCCGGTATATGTAATAGCGCACAGTGGAGATTTACTGCCTTTGGCTTTCGATGAGTCGTTTCTTTGATACCCTAAATTTCTATTTTCAGGAAAAAAAGATTTCAGCTATTGACTGCTGCCCGCCGAAGGCGATCGTTAATGGCGCGGCCGATACCCCGGTCAGGAAGCCACCCCGCCACAAACACATGCGCCCCACA
>CAZPHZ010000032.1:0-14076 GCA_964586035.1 uncultured Saprospiraceae bacterium | reverse complement strand
GCCGGGTCGAAAGCTCCGGAACTATGACATCCCGTATTGGCGCAGGTGCCTTTAACCCCGAAGCTGCCGGGAGCGCCCGTCACCTCCAATGCGGCAACAATCCCCGGTCCGCCGGATCGGCTCTGGAGTACGACATACAGGACCATCAGCCCAGCAATTTTGTAAACAGTCTTGAATTTCATAAACATCTAATTTTGTGAAAGGTATAATGATAAATTCTGTGAAATACGGCACAATGCACCGCACACAAGAGTTGCGATTATAGGTATATGATTTATTAAATGATTAAGAAGTCTTGATGGTTCAGGAGAAAAAGCAGCTATATCGTCAGCCCCGGTACAAATAACCCAATTCCGGACATTTGCCTTTGACGCCCCGAAAATAATCGTCGATGAGTTTAAAGTCGGCGTTTTTATCTTCCGTTGGGTAAAATGGCTCGCTGAATTCTACGACTTTTCGCCCCCAATCGAAGCGGCACATTATTATCGCCGCATCCCCACCTTTTGCGAGGTAATAAAATCCGCTCTTTAGTTTGTTGACTTTTCCACGGGTACCCTCCGGGGCAAGCACAACGTGAAACCGCTCTTCCCGTTCGAATATATCTATCATGGAGCGGACGAAGTTCGTGCTCTTTTTACGATCCACCGGGTAGCCTCCAAGTATATGGAACAGCCAGCCGAAGGGTGGCCGGAAGAGACTGGACTTACCCACGAAGCGGATGTCGGCCCTGATGGCCGTCCGCACGAGGATACCGAGCGGGAAGTCCCAATTGGAAGTATGCGGAATGACGATGAGTACGACGCGGGGCAATTCATGCGGGTAGCGTCCCACAATTTTCCAACCGAGTAGCCGGAGAATGAATGCACAGATACGGCTGAGCATGGTTGTCGAGTTTTAGAAATTTGTTGCGTATCCGCAGCAAAATATAAGGCCGCGCGAAAATAGGAATATTTGAGCACGTTTTCCATTTGCTAAAAATGGTCATACATTCGTCTCTGCACTGCACTATGAATTTTAATACATATTGCAAAAAAAAGTTGGGCCCTAAGCGATGCAGGCTCCGTTTTTGTTCCTGTTCCTGTTTCGATTTTTATTGTCTTATTGATTGGGCCAAGAGCTAAAGACTATAGGAACTCAACATTTGTAACCTGGCATGCTCCATAATTTTGTAATACACTCATTTCAATACAGGCTTTTCAAAAAATGAAATGCAGTGCGCTTCATATTATCCAATGCCTTTTTTTGCTGATAAGTACAGCAAACTCTGGCGTCATAGCTCAAGCCCCGGAGGTCAGTACGGATTCGCTGCCCGTGCTCGAATTTCTTCCCGAAGGTGGATTCTATGGCGACTCGCTCACCATGCAATTATTGGCGCCTGGAGCTGATATCTATTTCACTACCAATGGCACCCGTCCCGCTAAAATTCGCCGGCACAGGTACAAGGGCCCCGTCCACTTGACACGCACCACAGTCATCAGAGCATTCGCTGTAGATGGTGACAATCAGAGTCATGTCTTTTCACACACCTACTTTATCGGTGAGCCACCAAGCACCTTCCCCGTTGTCTCCATTGCCATTTCTTCCCGCACCCTTTTCGACCCGGAATATGGCCTTTTTATGAAAGGAGAAGACGTGGTGGACTCACTGTGGTACAAGCCCGGCGCCAACTTCTGGAGTCGTCGCGAAACCAGTGCCAATGTAGAAATATTTGAAACCAACGGAACCTGCGCCTGGCGCAACGAAACGGGCTTCCGGCTATTCGGCGGTATGAGCCGCATTTTCCCTCAAAAATCCATGACAATAGCCGCCCGGGAAGAATACGGGGATAACCGGATCCGCTACCGCGTATTTGGCAAAAAAGGGTTGAAAAAATTCAAATACCTGGTACTGCGCAACAGTGGCAGCGACTTCGGCCAAACCCACTTCAGGGATGCGCTCATGAGTAGTTTGGTAAAGAATTGGGACCTCGATGTGCAGGACTACCGCCCTTCACATGTGTATATCAACGGAAAATATTGGGGCATTTACAACCTTCGGGAAAAATTGAATCGCTTTTATGTCGCAGGCCACTATCAGGTGGACAAAGACAGCATCGACCTCATCGAGCACCGTTTGAATCTCCGCCGGGGGAACACCACCACCTACGAAGACCTCCTCGACTTTATGAATAAAAACTCGTTGGCTGACCCCGCCAATTTCGCTTGGGTCAACACCCGCATGGAGGTGAACAACTTTATGGATTTGCAAATCGCCCAAATATATTGTGACAATCAGGACGCAGGCGGGAACATTCGGTTTTGGCGGCCGCAAACAAAATCCGGCCGATGGCGGTGGATGCTGTACGACACCGATTGGGGCTTCGGCCTCAGCGACCCAAAAGCCTATCGCAACAACAGCCTGGCGTTTCACACCGAACCGCACGGGCCCCATTGGCCCAACCCACCGTGGAGCACTTTCATCTTGCGTAAGCTCCTCGAAAACAAAGAGTTTGAGAACCACTTCATCAATCGTTTTGCAGACTATCTGAACACGGACCTTTCTACAGAAAGAGTGCTCTCCAAAATCGACAAGTTTTACAACAGGCTGCTCCCGGAAATGCCCCGCCACCTGAAGCGATGGCGGCTGAACGAAGAACGGTGGCATAGCCAGGTGGAGGTGATGCACACTTTTGCCCGAAAGCGGCCAGCTTACTTGCGGCGGTTTTTGATGAAAAGATTTGACACCGGTGAACTGCGCTGGTTAGAAACCGAAGTCACGCCGGGTGGACAGGTGGTCATCAACGAAAATTTGGTGACCCGGGACTCCTTTGCCGGGCAGTATTTTGAAAAAATCCCCATCCGCTTGAAAGCTATCCCTGACCTCGGCTACCGCTTTGCCGGCTGGCAAGGCATGGGAATAAACTCCAATTCTCCCACTCTGAGACTGAAATTAACTCGCCGGAAATGGCGTATGCTGGCTGTTTTTGAAAAATTCGAACACCCTTTGACCGGCAAAATCATCATCAACGAAGTAAGCTGCAACAACAAACAAAGTGGCGACTGGGTGGAGATTTATAACAGTGCCAAAGAGCGGGTAAATCTGCGAGATTGGATATTGGCCGACAGCAAAAATGAATTCCGATTCCCGCCATTCACGCTTCCGCCGAAAGGCTATGTGGTTGTTTGCGAAGATTCTTCGGATTTCTTAAGGGTGCATCCCCAGGCATCGAGTGTCATCGGCGGGCTTAATTTCGGGCTGAGCAAAAAGCGCGAAACCATTCAGCTTTTCTCACCCAACGCTTCGGCAGTCGATAGCATGGGGTACGTTTTAGAACCGATGGACAGCCTTTTTACCCTCAACCTGCTGCTGCCTACCCTCGACAACGGCGACCCGGGGAACTGGAAAATAACGCCGGGTGCTGGCTCTCCCGATGCTGCCAATGCCTACTACCTGGCCAGCCAGATTGAATATAGGCGGAAACTTTGGATGGAAATCGGTGGTGCAATGGGCGTCATTATGCTTTGCTTATTCGTGTTGGTCTTGCGGGCTAAAGGCCAGCTATAAACGTGCCTTGCAATCCTTGTGAAAAACCTGCCTTTCAATGAAAATATCAAATTATCTCGTTTCGGTTTTCTTGCTCCTACTATTCTCGGGATGCACCACTACTTATTATTTCGTACGCCATGCCGAACGGCTCAATGGCAGCGCCGATTCTCCACTCTCCGCTGCCGGTAACCTCCGGGCCCGGATATTAAAAGACAGTCTTTTGAACAAAGGCATCGATGACGTCTTTGCCACGCCCTATCAGCGAACACGACAAACCGTGCAGCCATTATCCACAGCCCTCGGCGAGCCCGTTACGATTTATGGCACCGACACAACCGCACAATTCGTGGCAGCACTCCAGAAAATAAGAGGCCGGGAGTTGCTCATCGCCGGCCACTCCAACACCGTCCCCGAAATGGTGCAACGCATGACCGGTGACTCCGTGACCATCGATCATGAAGAGTACGACCGGCTTTTTATCATAAAAATTAAACGGCAGTTGAGCGGCCGGAAAGTAAGCCTCACAAAAACGACCTATGGGCCACCATCCTTTTGAGCGGCCTACCGGCCAATGACAATCAGGCGGCTCACCTTTTTATCACCCCTCCATATCGTGAGAAAATAGCATCCCGGCGGAAGGTCATGCACATCAATTTTTGCCTCCGGCAATGGAGAATTCATGCCGCAGATTCGAACCATTGCTCCGCAACATGAAGCGAGTTCCAACCTTTCAATAGGTAGGGCTGATTTTACGGTCAGCGTGCTCCATGCGGGATTTGGAAAAATGATCAGAGAGGGTTCTTCTACTGGATATTTAACGGTATTTAGGCAAGACACCTCGAAAACGTAAATACCCGTCTCGCAGGTAATCTGGGTGGCGTGAGCGCAATTTACGATGACCGTGTCGGCGCCCGAAAACCCTGGTTCAGGCGTGTAAACAAGGGTGTCTTTGTCGAGGCTGCTGACATGCTGGATGTAGGCAGTGCCATGCTTTGGTGGTTGCTCGATTTCGGGAGTCACCCAAACCGGATAGCCCAGGCCGGGAATCAACAGGGTGCTGTCGCAGGCGATTTCGTGTGTTTCGGTAAAAACGTAAAGCGGGGGGCACCCGGCCACCGTGATGATGTAGATGCCGGTATCGCAGGTGATTTGGGTGGCATGGGCGCAGGCGACGATGAATGTGTCTTGCCCGAGGTACCCATAATCCGATTTGTAAAACATCGAATCGGGATAAGGCTGATTGGTAAAAATAAAAACATCGCCATTTACCGGCTCTTTGATGACGGTGGCGGGGTTCCAATTGAGGTAGCCCACAGGTCCCAGCTCGATAATCGCCCCGCAGAGTATGGTGTGGTATTCGGTGAAGGTGCCAGCATGAGTGGTGCGACCCAGGCCGGCCAGCAAAAAGAGGATAAAAAGTGTCTTTTTCATGGTACCTGGCGTAAAATGAAGCTCTAATATGGCAACTTCCGTAAGCTCCCTCAACTTTCTTGCACGTTTTTTGCCTTATCTGTAGTTCAAGGCGCCCCCGCCAATTCGAAAACTATGAACAAAACATTACTGCTGCTACTGTTGTTGCCTCTTTCGCTGCATGGTCAAAACCTGACCATTACTCCCGGCAATATCCATTCTCTAATAGATTCGACCTATAAGTTAAGCCAGAATGGCGATTATAATAGCTGTTTTGATCTCGTGATCCGGCTAAAGAAATATCTTCACGATAATCCTTCGCCGGTTATCGAATCGAAACTTTTATTGGAAGAAGGCTACATCTATGCAGACTTGGGATACCTCGACAAAGCAGGTCAGGTATTTCACCAAAATCTGGGAGTTGCCCGCCGTTCAAAAGATAAGGAAAGCTTAGCTCTGGGATATTATGCACTGGGTTACCTGTCGCAGGAAAGGTATTTTGCAAAAGCTGTAAATTCTCCTGATGAAGATGAAAGCCTCGCTTTTTTCAAAGCCATTGATTTGCTGAAAGAGCTAAAGGACACCTTATTTTTAGTAGATGCTTACGATGCACAGGGTTATTTGTATTTTATTCAAGGCGACATTCCGAATGCCATAACCTACGGGAGGAGGGCAGCGTCTCTCGTCCAATCCGCTGGTTTCACAGATAGCGCGCCCAACGTGTACTCCAACCTGGCAGAATATTACATCGCGACCCATAATTTCGAAACGGCCCAATCTTACATAACAAAAGCTACTGACTGGATGTCGAAATATCCCGATGAGGTGAATAGCGAATACCAGTACAACATCCGTCGCAACCAGGGGAGAATATACCTGGAAACGGGTCAGCGATCCAAAGGCATCCGGCTGACCAAGGAAGCGCTGAACTATGCCATTAAAAATAAGAATTCCTATTTGCTGAAAGAGACCAGCAGGCAACTGATTCAGGATGCCGTAGCTCAAAATGATTTCAGGGAGGCTTTTTCCATTCAAAAAACTTACCTCGAAAGACAAGACAGCCTTCACCAATCGGAGATGGCTCTTCACCATGAGCGCAATCAGACCATGTTGAATATTGGCCTCCGTCAGAAAGAATATCAGTTTCTGGAGGATAAGCTGCAATCTCAACGGCAACTGAACTATGCCGCGCTGGGGGTTTCGGCGCTGCTCCTCGCCTGGCTCGGCACAATTCTCTTTTTGTACCGGCAGAAAAAACGCTTTAATGCCAACCTCAAAGAAGAGGTGGCACGGCAGACCAAAGTACTCCGCCTCTCCAATGAGGCGCTGGAACGATTCGCTTTTGTGGCGTCCCATGATCTTCGAACACCTCTGCGCAACGTCATCAGTTTTATCGGTCTCATTCAGCGGAGGATGAAAGACCAAAGCGACACCAACCTGATGTCTTTCATTGGCTACGCAAAAGAATACGCCAATCACATGAACTGCCTGCTAAACGATATTTTGGCCTACTCGAAACTCGGTGGGCAAAAAGAACTTGTGACCGGGGTGGTGGATATGAACAGCGTGGTACGCTCCACGCTTGACCTCGTAAAAAACAATTCTGAATTGAAAGCCGAAGTAAAAACTACTCCGATGCCCAGGGTCATGGCCAACGACACTAGTATGATCCGATTGATGCAAAACCTGATAGAAAATTCGATTACCTTCAACGACAAAGATGAACAGCGCATTTGGATAGAGTCGGAAATCACCGAAGACGGCATGGCCCTCATTTCAGTGCGTGACAACGGCATTGGCATTGAGGCGGATTATCAACAAAAGGTGTTCGACATGTTCACCAGGCTGCACAACCTGGAACAATACCCCGGCACAGGCCTCGGCCTTTCCATTTGCAAACGCATAGTGGAGGAAAGCGGCGGCAGCATCTGGTTGGAATCCGAGATCGGCGAGGGTACGGTCATCTATTTTACCCTGCCTTTGGCACCAACTAAATCCGGTTCGGGGGTGAAAAGCATTCAGTTTGGGGAGCGGCAGGATAAACTGTCAGTTGCCTGAGTTTGACCTGGCCGATACCGATACAAATGCTCAAAGCAGCCGAATCGCTCTCACAAGCCATATAGATTTCGTTTTGATGAGAGGAGCCTATCCTCAGCCGCCTGGCGAAAACCCCCGGTATTGGTGGTACAAAAGCCAGGTCTTATCTAAGGCCGTATTTAGTATCTCGATCTTTTCCTATCTTTTCGGGCATCATTTCTCAACATCCGTCATCTCAAAACAAAATTCACATGAAAAATTTGTTACTCCCTTTGTCAGCTATGTTATTCCTTTTGTCATCATGCAGGAACAACCCGGCTGATGCGCCCCGCGATATTAAGCATTATACCATTGAGCAGTTTTACAAAAACCTTCAAATCGGAGGCGGCGCCTGGTCGCCCGATGAATCGAAGTTGCTCGTGCATAGCAACGAATCCGGCATTTTCAACTTGTACGAAATCAATACCGGAGACGGCACTATGCATCAGGTAACGCACTCCGGCAAAGAGTCATTTTTTGCGGTGGACTATGTGCCCGGTACAAGCGACATATTGTACTCCGCAGACAAAGGTGGAAATGAAATCGACCATATTTATTTGCTAAAAAAAGACGGCACCGTGCATGACCTGACACCGGGGCCGGAAGAAAAGGCAAGCTTCGGGGGTTGGAGTCTCGACAAAAAAAGCATGTATTACATTTCGAACAAACGCGACCCCCGTTATTTCGATTTTTACAAAATGAATACGGAGGACTGGGTGCCCCAGATGATTTACCAAAACGACGAGGGGTTGGACGTGTCGGGCATTTCATGGGATGAGAATAAGCTGGCCCTGCAAAAAAGTGTCACTACAAGCGAAAACAAGCTCTTCCTCTACGACAGAACGACCAAAGCAATGACCGAAATTTCGGACTCCGAAAACCCCGGAAATTACAATGCTTCGGGTTTCAGCAGGGACGGTAAATACTTTTTTTACGTGACAAACGTGGGGAAAGAATTTGCCTATCTGGTGCAATACGACCTCTCCGGCGGCGAGCGGAAAATACTATTTGAAACCAACTGGGACGTGATGTACAGCTACGACAGCGAGCACGAAAAATACCGCGTCATCGCCGTGAACGAAGAAGGACGGAACAGTCTGAAAATCATAGACAATACCAGCGGAAAGCCAGTGACTTTCCCTGATATTCCCGATGGCAACGTGCTGGCGGTATCCATTTCTGACAGCGAAAAACTGATGCGCCTTTCGGTAGGCACCTCCAAAGCTCCCACCAATATTTATGTCTATAATTTTGAGACCGGCGAATTGAAGAAACTCACCAATTCGCTGAACCCCGAAATCAACGCAGAAGACCTCGTCAGTGCCCAGGTCGTGCGGTTCAAATCGTTCGACGACCTGGAGATACCGGCAATTTATTACAAACCCCTGAATGCTACTGCTGGCCAAAAATTGCCGGCATTAGTGTGGGTGCATGGTGGCCCCGGCGGCCAGTCGCGGGTCGGGTATTTTTCTTTGATTCAATACTTGGTGAATCACGGCTATGCCATTCTTGCGGTAAACAACCGGGGTAGCAGCGGCTATGGAAAGACTTTTTATAAGCTGGATGACCGTGACCACGGCGGCAAAGATTTGAAGGATTGCATATGGGGTAAAAAATGGCTGCAAGAGCAGGACTACATTGACCCTGAAAAAATCGGCATTATTGGCGGCAGTTATGGAGGGTACATGACAATGGCCGCAATGAGTTTTGCCCCTGATGAATTCAAAACGGGGGTTAACCTTTTTGGGGTGACTAACTGGCTGCGAACCCTCCGTTCCATCCCGCCGTATTGGGAGTCTTTCCGGGAAGCATTGTACGCGGAACTGGGCGATCCAAACACCGCCGACTCTGTGAGGCTTCGCGCCATATCACCACTTTTTCACGCTGAAAAAGTGAAACACCCCATCATGGTGTTGCAGGGTGCCAGCGATCCGAGGGTGCTACAGGTAGAATCAGACGAAATTGTGGCTGCCGTCAAAAAAAATAATGTACCTGTGGAATACGTCGTATTCCCGGATGAGGGACATGGTTTTGTGAAAAAGGAAAATGAAATAAAGGGGTACGGTGCCATCCTCACTTTTCTAGATAAGTACCTTAAAAAGAGGTGAGAGGTGAGAGGTATGAGGTGAGAGGTATGAGGTATGAGGTGAAATCCCTGCCTGGAATTGAATTCTGGGCAGGGATTTTTTGATTTTAGAAGGGGGTAAAACGTGGCGAACATTGCGTCGTTGGGTGAAATAATCCCGTCACGCATACTTTAATCGATGCGCAAATCCTCGAAATGGCAATCGGGGCATTCGCTCTTGGAAAAGGTGAAAGCAGCAGGAGTCACAGTGCCGCTGGTAGTGAGCTTACCCACGGTCAGGGTATAGCGGGAGCCATCCTTGCTGAACGATTTGATGCGCACCACATCCAATGATTTCTTGTCGAGGGTCAGCCGTATTTTGGAGAAGTCGGAATCTTTAGAAATGGGCTTGAATTCTATTTGCTGGATAACGCGGCCATTTTCGGCGAATTCGTTGAGGAGCGCATACACGTAATTTTTCCATTCATAGGCCCGGAACAAATCGCTGGGAGAGGTGATGGTACCCTCCTCTGTCTCGTCGTCCACGTCGTTGATTTGAACTTCTTTGTTTTTCGGAACGTAGAGCCAAACCGATTTTCCGTCGGAAACAATCGTGCGGTCGTTTAGGTTGAGGCGGTATTTTTCGCCCTTTTGAATGAGCGTACCTTTTTGCGTTTCCACGGGTTGTTCCGGAATTTCAAAGGTGAGCGTAAATGCCGCTTCCAGCAACGGGTAGGCTTCGTACTTCTGGCGCATTTTTTCTAAAATGCTCTTGGCCTTCGGGTCGGAATCTGCCCCAGTCGTAAAATTTTGAGCGAAAAGCTCCGGGGCAATTAACAGGAGTAAAAAAGGAAGAAATAACTTTTGCATGGGTTTCTTTTTTATACAAACGGTAAGACGCCGGGCATATTGAAGATGGCACAAAAGTAGGCGGTTAAAGTTTGTTAATAGTTAAGATGGGGGCATAAAAAAACCGGGACTCCATTCAACAGTCGGGTGCCCCGGAAACATGCGTAACTACTTATCTAAACAAAACAATTCCCAAATTAGTCAGGTATTCCTGCCCTCACCTCCTCCTGTCACTGTTCGTCCCGAACTTCGGTGCGGGACTTCCTTTGGTCGTTGTTCATCCTCTCCACGACCAGCCAAAGCGGAGTTTTAATTCCACGAAAAAGGAAGAGATGTCGCTGCCGGTGAGCACCGTCTGGTTCACATCGGAGACGAAGCGGTACCCGCCTTCGAGTCCGAATTTAAACCAGCGGAATACATTGATTTCACCACCAACGCCCGGCTGTACGACAAACACATTGTCGTCGTCCTCACCACGCACTTTGAGTTTTCCGCCTCCCATCACGAAGCTGAACTTCGGATGGATAACTTTGAAAGAGTTGGGCACAAACCCCAGCATCAGGCCGTTGTAGTCTAGGTCGAATTGGCCGTTTTGGCCAAGACTCACAGCATCAGATGTACGGCTGCCTCCGATCCCGGCGAGCATAGTTTTGTTGAATTCCAAGGCCAGAAATCCGCCGTGCATAAAAGCCGTTTCTCCACTAAAAGTGGAAAAGCCGGGGTCGGTGCTGCCCCAGGCCCCAGTCAGGTGAAGTCCGTTGCGACCAAAGAGGGTTTCGTCCTTTTGCCCGAACAGGGCGTGGACTGTAAAAAGGAATACGAGGATTATGAAATATTGTCCTTTCATGATGCATTTTGGATTTTTGCCAAAATACAACTGCAATGACCGTTGGTGCAAGCTGTGGTTGCTTCTCGTTCGACCAACGTGACTTTTTAATGGAGGTAGAATGGAATGTGTCAGCCGTTTTGCAAAAAACGACCGTATGCCGGTCTCATCCCGGGACATCTTCGCGCAACTCCCGCCGCAGGATTTTCCCGACGTTTGATTTTGGCAGGTCCTTTTTAAACTCCACTGCTTTTGGCACCTTATAGCCCGTAAGGTTTTCCCGGCAGTAGGCGATGATTTCCTTTTCGGTGAGTGATTTGTCTTTTTTCACGATAAAAACTTTCACCACCTCACCCGATTTTGCATCGCGCTGCCCGACTGCCGCGCATTCGAGAACTTTGGGGTGAGCAGCCACAACCTCCTCTATTTCATTTGGGAAAACATTAAAGCCAGAAACGAGAATCATGTCTTTTTTGCGATCCACAATTTGGAAGTAACCATCCGAGTGCATCATGCCGATGTCGCCTGTACTGAGCCACCCATCTTTGATGGTTTCAGCTGTGGCATCGGGCCGGTTGTAATAGCCCTTCATTACCTGCGGCCCTTTTATCTGAATTTCGCCCACTTCGCCGGCAACCACCGGATGGCCTTGGTCATTTACGATGCGCATTTTGGTGGAGGGCAGCGGCAATCCGATGGAGCCGAGTTTGCCGGAACCATCCAGGGGATTCACGCTGGCCACGGGCGAAGATTCCGTCATGCCGTAGCCTTCTACCAATGGATGCCCCGTGACTTTATGCCATTGCTCGGCCACGGTTTTCTGGACGGCCATGCCGCCGCCGAGGGCAAATTTTAAGCTGCTGAAATTTATCCCCGCAAAATTCTTGTTGTGCAGCATCGCATTGAACAGCGTATTTACCCCGGTCATGCAGGTGATATTGTTCTTGGTAAACTCTTTTATCACAGAAGGCAAATCCCTGGCGTTCACCACCAACACGTTCAGAGCGCCCAGGCTGAACAGCGCCAGACAGTTGACGGTAAAAGCAAAAATGTGGTACAACGGCAGTGGCGACAAGGCCACCTCCTCTCCTTCACAGAAGGACACCGTGCCCCATGCGCGTATCTGCATCATGTTGGCCACGAGGTTTCGGTTGGTAAGCATGGCCCCTTTGGCCACGCCGGTGGTGCCGCCGGTGTATTGCAGGCACACCACGTCCTCCGGTGAGGGCTGAAAATCTTTTATGGAAAATTTCTTTCCCTGCCTCAGCGCCTCTTTGAAACCCACCACATTGGGCAGAGCGTAGCGGGGCACCATCCTTTTGATTTTTCGCACGACGAAGTTGGTCAGGTTCCCTTTCGGGAAACCCAAAAGCTCGCCTATGCTCGTGACAATGATGGTTTTTACGGCGGTGTCCGGCAATATCTGTTGCAGGTTGTGAGCAAAATTTTCGCAGATGACCACTGCCTTCACCCCGGCATCGGTAAACTGGTGCCGCATCTCCCGCGGGGTATAGAGGGGGTTGGTGTTTACCATGACCACTCCGGCCCGCAGACACCCGAACAGGGCGATGGGATACTGCAGCAGGTTGGGCATCATCAGGGCGATCTTATCGCCTGGCTCGAGGCCCCTGGAATGCAGGTAGGCTGCAAAGTTCGCCGATTGCTTGTCCACGTGCGCAAAAGTCATCTCTTTCCCCATGCAGGAAAAGGCCGGCTTCTTTGCGTACTTTTTAAAAGTTGCATCTAACAATGCGGTGAGGGTAGCATAGGCATTTTCGTCGATGTTGGCAGGGATGCCATTGGGGTAGTTTTTCAACCAGGGCCGTTCTTCGCTCATAATGATTGTATAGCTTGGTGATGAGTCATGGATTTTCAGGACGGCTAAAATTACAAAACTTTGGCTTCAAGTATGGTGCTCATTGAAATGCTTTGTACACCCACTCATCAAACTACCGCCTTTCCCGATGTCACTACTATAATTTTTTCGGAAACACGGTAAACATAACTTCTGCCGGGCTTGCAAATGCTCAACTTCAGTCAATTCCTAAATTTGAAGCGATTGAATGGTCTGTATTCATAGAAAAGGATTGTATCGAAGTGGAAACTGCCAAAATCCCATTCAAATACCAATGCAGTTTTGCAAATTAGCACCATCAAAACCCAAGCTCCTAAACTTATGATACAGCTCCAACCCATTCCTATCAGAAAATCACTGAGCAAAGCCTACCTGAAGGTCAAACCCACCCGAACGGAAATTGACCTGTTCAAAACCAATTTCAAAAAACTGCTCGGGCGCATCGATGTGGAAGAAAGCGAGACCAACGTCCGGGACCATTTGCGCGATTTCCTGCGGGAAGTATGGTACAAAGATGCGCACCTGACCGCTTCGAAAGGCAGAACGGATATGGTGATACACAACGAAAAAACGGCCAAAAGTACCGTCGGTGTCCTATTTGAAGTGAAGCGCCCGAAGAACGTTCACGAAATGGTTTCGAGGGATAACCTCAACGCCAAAGCCCTCCATGAATTGGTGCTGTATTACCTTCGGGAACGCCACGACAACAACAACCTCGAGATTAAGAATTTAGTCATCACCAACGTGTACGAGTGGTTTATTTTCGATGAAAACCATTTTGAAAAACTTATTTATGGCAACAAAGATTTAGTTAAATTTTACGAGCACTTCAAACAGGTGGGGAAAGACAATGACTATTTCTATGATAACTTAGCAAAGCATTTTATCCCCGAAATTCAGGGCAAACTTTCATTCACCTGGTTCAACCTGAAAGATTACAAAAGAGCAGCATTCAACGAGAGTGAGGCGAACGATAAAAAACTCATCCCCCTTTTCAAAATCCTCTCTCCGGCGCACCTTTTGAAACTGCCATTCGCCAACGATAGCAACACCCTGGACAAAAGATTTTACAACGAATTGCTGCACATCATCGGGCTGGAAGAAAAAAAGGAGAAAGGCAAAAAACTCATCCAACGCAAAACACCCGGCGAGCGGCAAACCGGCGCTTTGATTGAAAATGCAATAGCCTCCTTAAAAGCGGACGACAAGCTGTGGCATGTCCCCAATCTAAGCAGCTACGGGGCAACGGGCGAAGAGCAATTATTTGGCGTAGCCTTGGAATTGTGCATCACCTGGCTGAACCGGATTTTCTTCCTCAAACTCAGATAATGGAGGGGGACAGGGTGGTCTTGGATGTTTCCAAAATAATGGTAATCAAACTGCTTGTCAATCTTTGACTGGATGTAGTTGGTTTACTAATCCTATGGGTGGCTTTTGTGATATGGATCGCAGTTGTCAGGGTCCTAATTT
>CAZPHZ010000031.1:0-14251 GCA_964586035.1 uncultured Saprospiraceae bacterium | reverse complement strand
GACCTGATGCGGAACCAGGAGGTGCAGCTCAGCGCCCGCATGTCGACCGACGCGGACAACGCGCCGCCGTGCTCGCTCGGTCAGACCCTGTACTACCGCTGGACCCTCCTCTCGACGCCGCTCCGCGGCGGCGGCAGCCGGATCCGGGTGCCCGACGGGGTCGACGCCGTTCTCGACGCGGGTCGGGACGGTCGCTACGAGGTGCGCCTCGAGGTGCTCGACTCGACCGGGCGCGTCAGCGACGCGACCACCTGCACCCTCGATGTCTTCAACCGAGGCTGACGAGGCCTCGCGAGGACGCCGAGCGGGTCGAGAAGCGCGGGTGCTTGCCGCGCAGGATGTCGAGCGTCGAGTCGATCGCGTTGCGCGCTACGCCGAGGGCGACGCGCGCGAAGCCGCAGGCGAACGGCGCTTCAATAGGCGCGCAATTACGTCGGCAGAAGCTCTGAGTTTGCCTGCATCAGCCACGCGCACCACGAGTTTGTCCAATTGGTGGTAATTGTCGGCAGACGAGTTGTTGCGCCGCCGCCCGATATCGTCCTCCGTAAATTTTGCCCGGTCCTCGAATCGCAACAATGCGGTAGTCACTGGGACATAAATGTCAGAATTGTAATCTCGTATACCAAGGGTCTGTAAGCTCTCTTCGCTTGCATTCAGCTGTTGCAGCACGCCGATAATTTTGAACCAAACGGTCCCTGCTTTTATACTTTGTCCCAGAGGGTTTTTGTCCGCAAAGAATTTGTTTTTGATATTATGCCCAATTATGCAAACGGGCCTGCTCCCTTCCATGTGTTTGAAATGGAAAAAATGACCACGCTCCAGGCTCAGGTTATTCTGCTGAAAAAAGGCATTGGTGACCCCTATGCATTTTGACTTTTGTGTTTTGCCTGATTGCACGATATTGGTTTTAGTCACGAGCTCCGGACTTTGGCTTTCCACACCAGGCAACACGGTCTGGATGGCATTCATATCTTTTAAAGTCAGTCCTGGTGTCCAGAGCCGCTTGTCGCCATCGTCACCAGTCTGCGATGCGGACGATTCTTCGGCCTCTTGTTTTTGGCTTTGAGTGACTGGATTTATGACGATGTTGTTGGTGCCGATCAGCTTCATCTGCTCCAGAATTGACTGTTTTGCACCAGTGCCAATGGCGAGCATGGCGATGACAGCTCCCACACCGAAAATTATGCCCAACGCAGTCAGCGCTGCGCGGACCTTGTTGGCCAAAACACCTTCTACAGCAAGAACGAAATTGAATAGGCTGCGCTTCATCTGAGAAAATTGAGGAGGTAAATCGTATAAGGTTTGTTTTTTGAAAGAATAAATAGTTGGGCCATTAGCCGAAGATAATGACATTGCCGCCCCCTTTGCTCTTAGCCGGTGGCTGATAATTTTCCCGCACTTCTTTCATTTTTTTAAGGGCTTCCTCCCGCCGCTTCTTTTTTTCTTCGGCCAGTCGCTTCTTTATTTGCTCTTTTATCGCTGGATCGAGAGGCACGAGCTGCAGGTCGTCCGCATTTTCCGGAAGGGTCAAAAGCACTTCATCATTTTCAACCAGGCCATTGGCAATAATAATCTCGTCGTCGTTGGTCTCGCCTGATATCACTTCCTTTTTTACAAGGCCGCCCTTTTGTTTTAAAAAAACATAGGAAATGGAGTCGTTGAACAACGCCTCTATAGGGATGTGCAAAACGTCCTGATAGGTGTACGTTTTGATCTTGTTGCTTGTCGTCATGACGGGCCGGAGCACAGAATCCATCTCGTTAATCTGAACGCTAACCTCAAAAACCTTGGAGTCATATCCTTTCAATTGTTCCCCCACATTGGCCACATGGATGACCGTACCGCTGTATTCTTTTTCGGGGAAGGCATCGACTTTAACCTGAACATCTTGTCCTTTCTGCACCTTACTGATATCCACCTCATTCACATAGGTCTTGCTATTCATGATACTCAGGTCGGGCAACTCGGCCACGACAGCATTCCAGCTATCTATCTGCGAGCCAGGGCCAATTTTTCCACGCCAGGTGCGGGAATAAATGACCATTCCATCGCGGGGTGCCGTTACTGTAAATTGGCCGGACAACTTCATGAACTGATCGAGTCTGTTTTGCTGCTGACGCAAAGAAGTGAGAATTTCCGAAATCTTTGCTTTGGATTTCGTTTGAGTAAGTTCGTATTTTTTCTTGAGTTGCTCTAAATCCCGTCCCGCCTTCTCCAATTCTATCTCAGCGCGGTGGACGGTATTTTTGGGCTCGTAAATGCTTTGTTCCACTTCGAGCTTTTTATCTTCCATGCTAAAATGGAGATTGACCACATTGTCGCGAATACCACGCAATTCAATGGCGGTATCTATCTTGGCCTGCTCTAATTGTGTATTGATTTTATCGATTTCGGTTTGGGCGTCTTTCAACTTGGTTTCGAGTTCTGTACGATCGAGGGTGGCCACATAATCTCCTTTTTTGACGATGGTGCCCTCCGCGATCATATCCATTATCGTAACTTGCCATATTTGGGCATTCCTCAAACCTTTTGGGCCTTTTATTTCCTCAGAATTCTTTGCATTCAATTCACCGGTGGCCGAAACGTAAATTTCAAAAGGCCCCTTTTCAACTTTAGTGCTGAGATTCTTTGCCTGGGCTTTTCCGCTGGAGGTTTCACTGGAGGCGAAATAGTAAAGACCGCCACCAAGTATGATAATGGCGATAATGGGGAGTAGGATTTTTTTCGCAGACATGAGCGTAGGGTTGGGTATTTTGGTAGATATGTGATGATTCTGTTGAGGCATATTCAAAGACAATGGGGCAAACGCAGAGTTGTCACATTGCCGCTGATTCAGGCTTCTTGTTCAATTTTCACTGTCTTCCCAATTCTTAACTCACCGGAATGCCATAAGTAACATATTTAAGCGGCCCATTAACTTTCCGGCCTCACCAATCGTGATCTGTTTATCAGGCTTGCGCCGTAGGCGTGTTGAAATTCATATGTGGGAAGGGCGGCACCTCTGGCTCGCTGATGGGCCCAAACTGTTGTTCAAACTTTTTGATATTGTCCTGAAGTGCCATCATCAGACGCTTGGCGTGCTGGGGCGAAAGTATGATTCTCGATTTTACTTTTGCTTTGGGAACGTTTGGAACCATCATTACAAAGTCAACCACAAATTCAGATTGGTTGTGAGAAATGATAGCGAGATTAGAATATTGGCCCTCTGCCACGTTTTCAGGCAATTCGATGTTCAACTGTCCCGGTTTTGCTTTTTTTTCTGACATTGGATGATTTGTTTATTTTGCAAATTCTGTTGTTAATAGGATCGCCAATATCCACATATTTAGGGTTACACCCAAAAGGGAGACTGGCGGTTTCTGATAGGAACGCTCATACACCGGCCAAGTTCCGGTATTTACAAAAAAAAAATTCACAATGTCACAGTTGTATTTTGACCAAAATGAAAAGATGTGGGATGCCCGTGTGCCGCACCACATCAAGTCAGAGTTTTACGACATGGAAGGTTTCCGCAATGGGAAATCCTCACTCTCCGAAATTGAAGCCAACGCCCTCGGCGATGTGAAAGGCAAGAGCTTGCTTCATTTGCAGTGCCATTTCGGGCAGGATACACTTTCCTGGGCCAGGCAGGGGGCCATTGCCACGGGAATGGACATTTCGGGGAAGGCCGTCACTGCGGCGAGAACTATCAACAAAGAATTGGGCCTGAATGCACATTTTATAAAGGCCAACGTGTACGATCTGCCAAATGTTTTAGACGAAAAATTCGACATCGTTTTTACCTCGTATGGGGCTACTTGCTGGCTTCCCGATTTGCAGAAATGGGCAGCAGTCGTTAGTCGTTTTCTGAAAAAAGGAGGCGTTTTTTACATGGCCGAGTTCCATCCTGCGCTTTACATGTTCAACTTTGACGATGGCCAGTTGGAATACAATTATTTCAACGTAAAAGTATATGAAGAGGAGGAGGAAGGCACCTATACCGACCGGAATGCCGGCATTAACGAAAAGTCCTATTTCTGGATTCACCCGCTCGACGAAACCATCATGGCGCTAAAAAAAGAGGGAATGTCGTTGGAGGAATTCAAAGAGTTTGACTTTTCGCCGTACAACTGTTTTCCTAAAATGACCGAACGGGAGCCGGGCCGTTTTGAATGGGGCGGAAAGGGCTTGCGAATCCCTCATGTGTACAGCCTGAAAATGAGCAAATAGTGCATGAATACGTTTGAAACGGGCAAAAAAAATCGGGAAGGTTACGAGCCCTCCCGATTTTTTATTTCTTGAAACTTCCAGGCAACGAAGTCTCGATTATTTTCTTCACATCATCGAGGGTCATCTCTGCGGCGTCCTCCTTGGTGATGCGTTTGCCATCTGTTTTGGGAATTGCCACATTCTTCTTTTTGAAACGAATAAACGGGCCCCAGCGGCCATTCTCCAATGCGATTCCCTCTTTGTCCCATTTGTGGATGTAGCGGTTGGCCTCCTTTTCCACCTTCGCTTCTATAAGCTCGAAAACCTCGTCCATCGTAAGCGCATCGGGGTCGAATTTCCGGGGGATGTTGACGTATATTCCGTTCCATTTCAGGAAGGGTCCGAAGCGGCCCTTGCCCTTCGAAATGGGTAATCCTTTGTAGGTGCCGATGGGCGCATCGGCTTTTTGCTTCTCTTTGATGAGTTGAATGGCCATCTCCAAATTCACCTCCATGGGGTCCTGGCTTTTGGGAATGGAAACAAACGCTTCACCATGGCGCACATAAGGCCCGAAACGGCCAATGCCGATGGATACCGGTTTTGATTGGTATTCGCCCAAATCCTTCGGAAGGGTAAAGAGTTTAAGCGCCTCCTCAAGGGTGATAGTCTCTATGGTTTGGGTTGGGTTGAGATTGGCGAACTTTGGTTTTTCGTCTTCTCCCAATTCGTCTTTTTTCCCTATTTGTACAGCAGGTTTTCCAAATCGGGTCATGCGAACCAGAATGGTGCGGCCCGATTCCGGGTCTATGCCCAGTTCCCGCTCGCCTGTTGCCCTCGCGCTGGTTTCCAAAGTTTTCACGACGTTATCATGAAAGGGTTTATAAAATTTCCCCACCATATCCGGCCATTTCTTTTTGCCATCGGCAATTTCATCAAATTGCTTTTCTATTCCGGCGGTGAACCCAAAGTCCATAATGTTAGAAAAGTTTTCATGAAGAAAATCCGTGACAACCATGCCCATATCTGTTGGGAATAGCCGGTTTTTCGCCGTCCCTGTATTTTCGGACCCCATTGATTTTTTGATCATACCATCTTTAAGGGTGTGAATGACGAATTCACGCTTCACCCCTTCGCGGCTTTCTTTTACGATATAGCCGCGGTTTTCTTCCATAATTTTGGTGATGGTTGGCGCATACGTCGATGGACGTCCAATGCCCAGTTCTTCTAATTTGCTAACCAAACTGGCCTCGGTGAACCTGCCAGGTGGGCGCGTAAAACGCTCAGTAGCAGTGAGCTGATGCAGGTCCAGATGTTGGCCAACCTTCAGTGGCGGTAGCATGCCTTTGGTTTCTTTCTCGTCGTCGTCGTCTTTCGATTCGAGGTACACTTTCAGAAACCCATCGAATTTCAACACTTCCCCCTCTGCCTGCAAACCGGCGCCGGGGTGTGAGCTTATCTCGATTTTCACTATTGTCCGTTCCAGTTTCGCATCTGCCATTTGGCAGGCGATGGTCCTTTTCCAGATGAGCTCGTATAATCGCTTTTGGTCCCTGTCGCCGGGAATGGTCTGGTTTTGAATATAGGTGGGACGAATAGCTTCGTGCGCTTCCTGAGCGTTGGCCTTGCTTTTGAATGTGCGAATATGCAGGTACTCTTTGCCGAACTGGCTCTCGATTTCGCCAGCAATAGCGCCGATTGCCACTTTGCTCAGATTGATAGAGTCGGTACGCATGTATGTGATGTAACCTGCCTCGTATAATTTCTGAGCCACCATCATGGTTCTCTTCACGGCAAATCCCAATTTACGGCTCGCCTCCTGTTGGAGTGTGGAGGTGGTGAAAGGCGCTGCGGGTTTTCTTTTTACAGGTTTCACCTGAATGTCGCCGATGGAAAAATCTGCTCCGATGCAGTTTTTCAAAAAAGTTGTTGCATCCTCTTCCGAATCAAAACGGGTGGGAGATTCTGCCATGAGGAGAACCGTCTTTCCCTGTTTGTTGTCAACGTTGAATTCAGCATTAATTTTAAAAAATGGAACGGTGTTAAATTGGAGAATTTGACGTTCTCTCTCCACGACTAATCGAACAGCCACAGACTGTACCCGGCCAGCGGACAGCTTTCCCTTTACTTTTTTCCACAACAATTCGGAAAGTTCGTAACCTACGAGCCGGTCCAATATCCTGCGTGCCTGCTGTGCATCCACGAGATGGAGGTCGAGCAACCGCGGGTTTTGGACGGCCTGCTGAATGGCGGGCTTTGTTATTTCATGGAAAACGATTCGTTTTGTGGTGGTTTCGTCGAGGCCCAGGACTTTGCATAAATGCCAGGAAATAGCTTCCCCTTCACGGTCTTCATCAGTGGCCAGCCATACTGTATCCGCCTTCTTTACAGCGGCTTTTAATTCGCCAACCAATTTTTTCTTGTCGGGCGTGATGACATAACTCGGCTCGAAATCATGCTCTACATCCACAGAAATATTGCCTTTGGGGAGGTCCCGGACATGGCCATAACTCGATTTTACACTGAAATCACTGCCTAAAATCTTTTCAATGGTTTTGGCTTTTGCGGGAGACTCAACGATGAGTAGGTTCTTGGCCATACTGCCAGATTTTTTTTTATTTTTAACGCAATGCCCATGCTGATTTTTTTTAAACGAAGAATATCAGCAAAAGGCCCCGATATGTGAGGATTGGCCACCAGGCAGGTGCCCAAACGGCTGCAAATGTAAAAATTTTGGAAAAGGAGAGCCGGGTTTAATTCATTTGTGCGGTGAATTCTTTCGATTATTCCCGTTTTCAGGAGGACTTATTTTCCGCGTTTCTTCATAAATAATGGTGCCCCTGAGCAATCTTTCTTTTTTATGCAGTTCTTCAGATTGGATGAATTGCCGGGCAAGGCATTTTACCTCTAAAGGTTCTTTCGACAGGCTGCGATGGTAGAGAATAATGATAAACCGAGACATATCTTCAGGGTCGTGAATGCCCATTTGCTGGAGGTAAACCGACAAGCGGGAGCCATCGTAAAATCGCCAGTTGTAACTCATCCAGCGACCCAGGCTGAAAAAGAGTTTGTGTGCAGCATCATTTTCAGTAAGGGTTAAAAACTTTTTTTTCGAGGGCTGGTCGATGAGCCGGTTCAGCTCCAGAAGCGCCTCGTTCACATCTTTCGGAATGTAAACTCCGTATAGCGTCTCCTGTTGAATGCGCCATTCATATTCTTGCTCGAAAGTGCCGCCCCTTAGTTCCATCTGTGCAGCCAAAACCAGCGGGGAAAGACAAAAAACGAAAATGGCAGGAATTAATTTCGACATATGATTGTTGTTCAAGAATACCGGGCTCCATCGTATATTCAATTCACGGGACATTTATATAAGACATGAGGATAGGTACAAAAACAAAAAACGTACCCCGGATATTGCCGGGTAACTCATTGATTTTATTCTTTTGCACCACTTTTATTACCAGTAAAAAATTGCCGGCCTTATGCCTCGGAAAATTCTTTTCATCGATGAAGCTCATCCTGGACTCGAAGCAGAACTGCAAAAAATGGGCTTCGATTGCTGCAAAGATACGCAAAGCCCCGTTGAACTCATCGAGCAAAATATTCACGAGTATTTTGGAGTCGTTCTGCGCAGCCGCATTTCGTTGGGCCGTACTTTTTTCGACCGGGCAAAGCTCCTCAAATTTGTGGCAAGAGAGGGTGTCGGTCTTGAGCACATCGACGTGGACTATGCTGAAAGTAAAGGAGTGGCAATTATTTATTCCCCCGAAGGCAGCCGCGATACAGTGGCCGAACATGCACTTGGGCTATTGCTCAATCTGATGAACAATATTTGCAGGGCCAACTGGCAGGTGCGTCAGGGCCTCTGGGAACGCGAAAAAAACCGCGCGGTGGAGTTGAAGGGCAAGACAGTTGGCATTCTAGGGTATGGCAACATGGGCAGTGCTTTTGCTCAGCGCCTCAAAGGTTTCGGTACGGAAGTGATTGCCTGCGACAAGTACAAAACGGGATATGGCGATGAAAACGCCTCAGAGGTTTCTCTTGAAATGTTGTTTAAAAAAAGCGATGTACTGAGCATCCATATTCCCTATTCCAGGACCAACCACTATTATATTAATGATGTGTTTTTGCAGAGTTTCAAGAAAGCGATTTTCCTCGTAAATACAGCACGGGGTCTTGTCTTGAATACATCGGATCTCGTCAAGGCGTTGCAATCCGGGAAGGTGCGAGGAGCAGCCCTGGATGTGCTGGAATACGAGGAAAGCTCTTTCGATAAATTCAGCCTTGAACAGCTACCTGAGGATTTCGAATATCCGGCGGGGGCGGAAAATGTTGTGCTGTCACCCCATATCGCCGGGTGGTCGTTCGAAAGCAAGAGAAAGCACGGCGAAGTTTTGGCAGCAAAAATCCGTGACTTATTCGGGGAACGGTAAATACCGTAGGGTTTAGTTTTTGGCTTCGGCTTCCTTCTTTTTAGCTTTTAGCCGGTGCTTCAACGCCGTAGTGATGACCGGGATGATGGTGATGACGATGAGCGCCATGACGATAAAGGACAGGTTGTTTTTTACAAAATCTATCTGTCCGAAGAAATAACCGGCCAATCCAAATGAAGTGACCCAGGCAACCCCTCCCCAGAATGTATAGTTTAAAAATTTCCCGCGGCTCATTTTTGACACACCTGCCACGAATGGGACGAACGTTCTAAACACGGGAAGAAAGCGGCTCAATATCACTGCTTTTTGACCATGCTTTTCGAAAAACTCGTGCGTTTGGTCAATATACTTCTGATTGACCCATCGAATCTTACCGCCTTCGAGAATCCTGACACTTAAAAATCTGCCGATATGATAATTCACGGTATTGCCGAGTATCGCTGCCAACGAGAGCAGAAATATGGAAATCCAGATATTCAGAGCTCCGGTGGTTCCGGCAATTACTCCAACCGTAAAAACCAATCCATCGCCTGGAAGAAAAGGGGTTACCACAAAACCTGTTTCGCTGAAAACTATCAGGAATAGGAAAAGATAGACCAGTGCTCCGTAATGAGTAACCCAATCCTGAAGGTAATCATTGGTGTGCAAGATAAAATGGATGAAATCTCCCATCGATGGTTTTGAATTTGAAAAATGAGGCGCAAAAGTAGAAAAAACAATGTGCAATCCTTTGTCCAAATTCAAATGGTAAGCTTGCGCAATTCTGACGGTACATAAAACGAGGGGGCATAGCGAACGCCATGCCCCCTCGGGAAAAGAGTTAGCTCATTGTATTTATTGAGCCTGTTGCTGAGTGGTGTCTGCCACTTCTTCAACAGCATCAGGGGCTGTCTCTGCCGGGGCAGCTTCATCCGCAGCGGGTGCTTCAGTGGCTTCCTCTGCTTTGGATTGTGACCCTGTGTCGTTGCGACAGGCGGTAAACATTACGGAGACAGTGAGTAATACAATGGCTACGATGCTGAGAATCTTCTTCATTTGAAAAAAGTTTTTATGAAATGAATAGACAACGATGGCAACCTGATTTGGTGCTATTTTCAGGGGCATAAATGGCGGTTAGATGTTTTCTGGGGGTGGGCCGTATAACCGTTCAAGAGATGTGACTTTGACTTTGTCTTTGTAATCGATCCGACAAATTTAATTCAGCGGTACCATATTGCAAATTTTTACTCAATATTTATTGGTTTACAGCCCTGGAACATCAGGCTTTCCGGGCGAAAGCCAGAAATTCATCCAGCGTAAAACTGCTCAGGTTCTGGGCGGCTTGCAGCCCCCCTTTTCTGCCCGTTAGCACGCCAAAACGAATGTCTTTAATTCCCGCACTGCTGTGGGCGTCCGGGTTGATGGAAATGACTGCGCCGCGCTCCAACGCATAGTGTATCCAGGTCCAGTCGAGATCGAGGCGGTAGGGGTTGGCATTCAATTCAATGGCAACCTCGTTTGCGACGCATGCAGAAATGACTTTTTTATGGTCGATGGGGTACCCTTGCCGGGAAAGTAGTAGCCTGCCGGTGGGATGTCCCAAAATGGTAGTATGCGGATTTTCGATGGCGGCAATCAGGCGGGCGTTCGCCTTTTCTTCGTCCATACGCAAGATGGAATGCACCGAGGCGATGACGAAATCGAACCGGCTCAAGACAGCATCTTCGTAATCGAGAGCACCGTCGTACAGGATGTCACTTTCGATGCCTTTCAGTATGCGGAAAGGGGCCAGTTTTTCATTCAGTTCATCTATTTCTTTCCATTGTGCCTGCAGCCGCTCCTCCTTCAACCCGTTGGCATAAAAGGCTGCTTTCGAGTGGTCGGAGATGCCGAGGTATTGATATCCTCCGGCGATACAAGCCTCTGCCATTTCTGACAGAGTCTGCACACCATCGCTGTAGGTGGAGTGGGCATGAACTACTCCCTTGATGTCAGATTGTTCGATTAGCAAAGGCAGACGGTTGGCTTCTGCAAGGCTAAGAATCCAATCTTCTTCCCTTAGTTCCGGGGGAATAAACGGAAGGCCGGATTTTTCAAAAACCTGAATTTCCTCCGGCAGGTTTTTAAAATCGTCTCCGGGGCGGGACTTAACAAAAGCCGCCAAAAAATTTTCACTGGCAGAGTATCTGAACAGTTTTGAGCCGAAAGCCGCCAAAGGGCAGAGATAAATTACAACGGGGATTTCTCCGGGGGCTTCCCCAAAAATCCGGTTTTTATCTTCCCTGATTTTCACCAGTTCGCCACCGGAAAAAGCTGCATCGATGGGCTCATCGGAGGCGAGAACAATTTCGATACTTTCCAGCACGGGACAATTTCTGCGAATGGCTCCTGCCAGATGAACTTTTGATTGGGGCAGTTTTTTTTGTAAAAAATCAATGAGTTGTAACGCAGCATTCCAGAGGTCCTGAAAAAGAAATTTGCCTTTCGATTTTTGATAGTAGGAAAGTTTCTGTTTGAGGTCTTCCTGTGTTTTTTGGCCAAAACCGTTTAACTCGATAAGCCTGTTTTCATTGCATGCATAGACCAGTTCGCCCACCGACTCTATGCCGAGGTCTTTCCAGACGGCCCTGATTTTCTTGGGGCCAAAGCCGGGCACCTCCAACATTTCCCTGATGCCCGGTGGCGTCATTTCTTCGTACTTTTTAAGGGTGGCCATTTGACCCGTTTCTGCCAATTCTTTAATCTTTTCACTTATAGCCTTTCCAACGCCTTTGAGGCCGGCAATTTCATCCGCACTCATATCCACCAAAGGTACTGGCTGTTTGCGCAGCATAAGATAGGCGTTTTGATACGACCGGATTTTAAAGGGATTTTCCTGGTGAAGCTCCATGATTTCACCGAGGCGCCGGAAGGCACGGGCTATTTCTCTATTTGTCATAGTGATCGGTTTTCCGGTGAGATTCGCTCAATCTGCACTCGAGGGAGTGAGGCCCACATAATCTGCCAAATATCTGAATTTTAAGCCAAGTTCGCCAGCTTTGGCTACCGTGGCATCGTCTAACATTTTAGAATTTACTTTTCCCAGCTCTGGCAAAATATATTGGATGAATTGTTGACCAAAGCTTCTTGAAGCATCTCTTGGAAGCTCATTTGGCAAATTGTCAATCGCCATAACGTCAATAAATGGGGATGTAAAAGGAGGCTTTTCCTGCTGCGTTGCGGGGTCAAATCCGTAGACCGGGGAAGCGATGGTGCATGGCCGTATGGTGGAAGGTATGGAGGCTTCCGGGGCTATATCGCAGGTGATGTCGGCGATCACCTGGATGCGAAATTCGGGCGACTGCATTTCGGCCAACGTAAAAAATTGCGGTGCTTTTACATTCCAAAAAATGCCATTTACCAAGACATCAGTCCGTTTAAAATAGGGAGCGAAACTACTCTTGTATTCTTCGGGATTACCGTAGAAATCTTCTTTTACAAATGGTTTCCCGTCCTTGCGCTTCACATAATGAAGGGAGTCAAGAGTTGTAAAAATGGGTATATTGAAGTCCTCCGTCAAAAAACCCTCAGGGCTGACTTCCTGAATTCCCATGTCCTGAAGCACCATTTTTGCGCCTTTGCTCACACGGCCGCTCCCGGTCAGAACGATGCGGCATTTTGGAAATTTCACATCCTGGTAAAACTCCTTCGCATTGGCATAATGGTGGAAATCTTTCATCCTTGGAATGTGGAAACTGCCGGTGCGTTCGCCGTAAGTCCAAAGGGCATTATGGGCACCCACCATGCCGGCAAAATGGCCAAAGGCTATCAGCCGCTGGCCCATATCGTCGTGCAGTGCCTCGTAATCTATCAGCCTGATATTCTTCTCTAAAATCGAACGCAACAGATCGCGGTTATACGGCTGCTTTTTTATGGTATGGGAAAAGAAAAAATAGGTCTTGTCCGGTATCAGTTGAGCAATGGGTACCTCTTTGACGCCGAGCAGCAAATCGCAATCCGACAAATCTTCCGATACCGATATGCCGGCATCCTGGTATTGTTCTATCGGGATGCAGCGGTTGCGAGAGGGCTGAACAGCAATTTCAACGGGAAAATCCTGCAAAATATCTGCGCATTGTTTGGGGGTCAGGGCCACTCTGCTGTCGGGGGGCACTTTGCCTTCTTTGATAATTCCAATCTTCATAAGCTGGTTTTTGAACGCGGCAAAGGTATGTTTTAGTTCTAATCCGAAGGATGCAAAATCCATACCTTCCCAATTTGACTTTCCCTCTGAAAAGTGCCATTGGCTTTAAAAAATTTAAAAAGAGAGAGTTACGCATTCCTTTGAAAATTATCTTTTTTTCTGACAATAAATGTATCTCTTATAGGTTGTCATGCATTGTTTTTTCACATATCTTTGAGCTGCTTATCCCTCCAAATTCAGTTTTACTGATTCTTTACCATCACTTACAAAACAGGTAGAAAATGTACGCTATTTGCCTTCTTGTGCTGTGCGCAGCATTATTTCTAACTGTCTTGAGCGGCAGGAAGCCAAACACAAACCCGGAAAGAGATTCCTGATAGACAAGCTTCCGAACTGGCACTACAGTTATACCCCCACCCACACATTTTGCATCCACCTATTTCGCCTAAGCATTCCATTCCTCTGGCTTAGAGGCGCCGCTTATTGTTTTTACCAAAACTTTTTTCATGTCCATTGGGTTAATACTTTTGCGTTGTTCAAAGGAGCACATTTTCAGTTGGAACAGCTGATTTGAAATTCGGGGACGTATTGGAATCGACAGGAAAGATTACGGGTAGGTAAGCATGCCGGAGCAAGATTGTTCACTCCGTTATTAAATGATAATCAACCAATTCAGATGGCAACTATCAGTATGCCATGGCAGCTTAGTACAAGGTACTAAAACGCCATTATGCTGTACGCTTGATTCCTGATATACAGCGTATCGCGTATCACCAACTTGCAGGATAGCGACGTGGGATGCCTCTGCCACCGAGCGAAATTTCAGGGGATAAGGTGTAAATCGGGTGGGTTTCCGTACCTTCCTTACACTCGAAAATTCAATCGGAAACTAAGCATGTAGAAGGCCTATGTGTGCTTTCTCTGGACGCGGGTTCGACTCCCGCCGTCTCCACTAAAAACGAAAAGAGTACCATCGGGGTACTCTTTTTTTTTTGCGGGTCATTACCTTTTTTTCGATTTGTTACCGGCCCAAAAGCCCCAGCCGCCAGATCCAAGCAGAAAGCCGAGATCGTAAAATGCGCCGCTGTTGTTCACCGCATAAATGGCCACATTCTCCTTAAAAAGACTGGTAATAAAACTGATAGGCGTGATGAACCCATGAATAAGGCCATAAAAAAAACCGTACCGGGTGCCGGTCAGGCATGTGCTGATGGATTCAGTGCCCGCACAGGAATACAGCAACAGGCTTGTCAATAGAAACAAGCCGCCGAGTTTCATTTTCTGATTCATACCTTAAATGATTTGCAGAGCAGAATCGTAGCTCCTGTTTTTGTTTACTTTTTGGAAATTTCACTCAATTTTGATGAACGTGGAAGTATACACCGGGTGAATCGAAAACACCCGGTGACTCGATACCGTACCCTCACTTCAACTCCATCTTCACAGGGTCCCAGTTCACCACTTTTTTTTC
>CAZPHZ010000030.1:0-14313 GCA_964586035.1 uncultured Saprospiraceae bacterium | reverse complement strand
CCGCATGTCCTAAGCGTTGGTCCTTTGAGGGGGGGCATCGCTACCCGCCTCAGGCTCGGAAAGGCAGAACGCTCCAATCCATTCGCCGGTAGCGAGTGGCTTTAGGTATTTTTGTTTTTGAAATTCGTTTCCAAAGGTTTCAAGGCCCCAACAGACTAACGAGTTATTGACAGACATGATGACCGCACAGGAAGCATCAACTTTTGAGATTTCTTCCATGGCCAGCACATAGCACATCGTGTCCATGCCTCCGCCGCCGTATTCCGGTGACACCATCATGCCGAGGAAGCCCATCTCTGCCATGCGGCGCACTTGGTCTTTCGGGTATTTCATTTCCCGGTCCCGGTCGATGACGCCGGGCAACAATTCCTGTTGCGTAAAATCTCTGGCAGCTTCTTTTACTGCCATTTGTTCCTCCGTAAGTTCAAACTGCATTTTGAGTTTAGTTGAATTTGGTTAAAATACTATTGTGAAAAAGGGTGCGAAAATTCGCTGCGAAATTAGCCGGATTTTTTTTAATAGCCCAATTCAAATGCCCTTCATTATTGGGTAGAAAGTTACGAATTTGTCTTTGAAACTACGGGTGTAATCTGCCTGCAAGCGGAAACTTTTACCATTCAATAGCTATCCTGTGCGTTTTGTTTTTTGAGAATGGTGCAAGGCATTAGCGGCCGTCCCTTATTCGTCCGCCTGCTCCAACTAACGTTGCATGTTGTTTTCTATGAGAAAACCAGTTTTCATGACGGCGGGAATATGCACCATTTGGGTCCATTCAAGCCAGTCGTCGTGGAAGTCTTCTGAGATTTTAACGATGATATTGTAGACTTTCATCGGAATGAAATTTCAGAAATCAAGCAAACTTCGAATCGCCCTCTCCACTTTTCCGGCCGAGGGAATCATGGTTTGTTCGAGCGTTTCATTCAACGGGATGGCGGGCAAATTTTCAGAACCGACGGTGCGGACCGGAGCGTCGAGCTGTGAAAAGCATTGTTCCTGAATGCGGGCAGCAAGGCTTTGGGCAAAGCTGCTGTTAACGGGTTCTTCGGTGACGACGAGGCATTTGCCGTGACGACGGGTTGCCTCGTATATCGCATTTTCATCGAGGGGGAAAAGGGTACGCAGGTCCAATACTTCTACCCGGCCGTTCAGATTTTTGGCGGCATTGAGCGCCCAATGTACCCCCATTCCGTAAGTAACAACTACCATAGAATCGCCTTTTCCAACCATGTCCTCATCAGCTTCAACGACAATGTTGGATTTGCCGAAAGGCAAAATGTATTCATCGTCAGGCATGATGCCTCTGGCCGTCTCGGTACCTTTTACTTTGGACCAATACAACCCTTTGTGCTCTAAAATTACTACAGGATTTGGGTCGTAATAAGCGGCTTTCATCAACCCTTTCAGGTCGGCGCCATTGCTGGGATAAGCTATTTTAATACCCCTGATATTGGTCAGCACCGATTCGACACTCGACGAGTGATAGGGCCCGCCACTACCATAGGCTCCAATGGGAACCCGAATGATGCAACTCACCGGCCATTTACCATTGGAAAGATAACAGGAACGACTCACCTCTGTGAAAAGTTGGTTAAGTCCCGGCCAAATGTAATCGGCAAATTGCACCTCCACGATGGGCTTGAGGCCCACCGCCGACATACCCACAGTGCTGCCAATTATAAATGCTTCCTGAATGGGAGTATTGAAAACGCGGTCATCGCCAAACTTTTGGGCAAGGGTGGCTGCTTCGCGGAAAACACCACCAAGCCTTGCGCCAACATCCTGGCCGTAAAGCAGGCATTCCGGGTGACGCTGCATCAATTCTTCTACCGCCAATAATGCGCAATCTACCATGACCTTCACCTCTCCTCCGGCAGGCTTTCGCTCGCCGGTTTCGTCCGTCACGGGAGAGGGTACAAAATCGTGAGTGAATAAATCTTCTGGCTGCGGATATTCGGCAGCAATGGCCTTTTCAAAATCTTCTTCCACTATCTTACGGGCTTCGGATTCTAATTTATTTATCGCATTGGCCGTAATGCCCTCACCCATTAATTGGCTCCTTAAAATAGGATATGGATCTCTCGACTGGTGCTCCTCAAGGTCGTCGCGATACCACTCCATGCGGACGCCGGAGGTATGGTGATTGAGCAGGGGCACTTTGGCGTGAACGAGAAACGGCCGCCTTTCACTTCGGATGACCGCCAATACCTCACGGAGGGTGTTGTAGCACTCAAAAAAATTGTTCCCTTCAATGCTCCTCACTTCAATGCCATGAAATCCACGTGCAAATCCTGCGGCATCCTGTGCTCGCGTTTCTCCGGCATTGGCCGATATATCCCAGCCATTATCCTGCACGAGGTAGAGAATGGGCAACTGCTTGAGTGCCGCCATTTGGAAGGCCTCGGAGACCTCCCCTTCGGTCACACAGGCATCTCCGAGCGAACATACCACCACAGGTCTCTTTGTCGACGCGCCGTTCGCTGAACCTTCTTTCCCAACCAGTCCCAGTTTTTCTTTGTATTGAACACCCATCGCCACACCGGTGGTTGGGATAGCCTGCATGCCAGTGGCCGAAGATTGGTGTGGGATTTTTGGCTTATCGGAGTCGTTCAGGCTGGGGTGGCAATAATAACTTCGGCCCCCAGAAAATGGATCGTCCCGCTTGGCCATAAGCTGCAACATGAGTTCATAAGGTCTCATCCCAATAGCCAGAAGCATCGAATCGTCGCGGTAATAAGGAGCTACAAAATCTTGTGATTTCAGCTGCAATCCGAGTGCTATCTGAATGGCTTCGTGGCCCCTGGAAGTGGCGTGCACGTATTTGGAAACCACTTTGAAGTTTTGCTCATAGACCTCCGTCATAGATTTGGCTACAGCCATCAACTTGAAGGCTTTTTTCAAAATACCCTTTGAAATATTTGACTTGATCTTAATCATGGTTAGGTAAAACTTTGGGTATCATTATGAGTCAAATGAGATTTTGTCCAATTCTGCTATTTTTTATTGAATTCTAAACTCACTAAATGAGATTCTACAAAATGCACTAACCCTGAATTGGCCGGCATGCCTGCAAAACAAGGCCAGAGTCATTTATTTCTTTTGAAATGCGGCAATGGCATTTTTTGTAAAATCGGAAAGCACCAGTTGCCCGCTGATGGCCGCCCGTTCATCGAGAAGTTCGCCCCAATGCTCCGTGCCCCGCCAGCATACCTGTTTTAGTTGCCTCATGGCAGCGGGGTTCGAGTTTGCCAGTTTCTGAGTGAAATGTTCGAGGTATTGGTCCAATTGTTCCGTCGTATCGAATACTTCGGCGAACAGTCCATTCTCCTTTGCCCAGGATGCAGTTTGCCACTCGGTGGCATTGATGGCCAGTTGGCTAAAAGCAGCTACCCCCATTTTGCGTTCAACGGCTGGCCCCACCACAAAGGGGCCGATGCCTATCGCCAATTCGCTGAGTTTTATGCTGGCCCATTTGCTTGCCATGCAAAAATCGGTGGCTGCCGCCAAACCAACACCACCCCCAACGGCCTTCCCCTGAACACGGCCGATGACCATTTTGGGACATCGCCGTATGGCATTGATGACATTGGCGAAACCCAAAAAGAACTTCTTACCCTTTTCGAAATCTTCAATTGAAGACAGTTCATCGAAACTGGCACCGGCACAAAAGGTACGGTCACCGGCAGATTGCAAAACAACCACCGCCGACTCACCCGACTCAGCTGCCTGATGAATAGCCGTGGTTAATTCTGCCAGCAAGCCGCCCGGCAAAGAGTTTTGTGCCGGGTGAAAAAACTCTATCGTACTAACCCCCCGTTCGTGTTTCAAGCTAACGGAGCCCATTTGTGTTTTGTCCATCTTGTTTTGGCGTAAATGAATTTAGTCGGCAAAGATAAGAGATTTGAAAGGCTCTCCGGCACACTGCTTTCTGACAATTGGCCGCATAGCATCTGCTTAATTTGTATCGACGCAGGGATACATTGAGATGAAAGTAAAAGTCAATAAAATATTATCTCTCTTTCAGTGAGCGTTGAAATATACTTTAAGCGACTAAATGTACAGACAATCAAAATGTTGCAGAAATGAGAATATTTCTAAACCCGATGCTGGTAAATATGATTGAAATGTCAAGTTTTCACTGCTATTAATTGAGAAAACAAGCTCATCTGCTTTGTAGAACGGGTTTTTTTTTGGAAATTTGTCGTTTCGTGACTTCTGATTTACCTCTTCATATATCCTTACTGATAACACAAGGAAGTCTTTTCTTTAACATACTTTCGGAGAAAACATTGAGTGCAATTCACATTTTTGATACTGCGCACAAGCGTTTTCACGCTTTACAGCGAAAAGAAAAACCTGCTTGGCGGAAAACCTGAACATATGAATTCCCATTACCAGAATTCGGAGGCACTAAGCAAAGTTAGAACAATTGTAAAGCTCTTAAAACAACAGCGAAATGAGCGCCACGTACAAAACAATTCTATCGGGCTGTCTCGAATTTGGCAGCCAAAGAAGCTATGATCAGGTGTTGAAATTTTACTTGCACCGCATGGAAAATTATTACCGCAATGACATCCTCCTCGATGCCGAAGAAATTTTCCAGGAATCATCTTTCATCCTCACCGTTCCCAGGTTTATTGCCGAATGCCCTCAAAAAAGTTGGAAAAACACCCTTAACCTAATCGAGTATGTTTCGCAATATGCCGTAGCTGGAGACTTCCAGGCATGGATTATTCAGGAAGGCAAAGTCTTAGAGCATCGCGTCATAGAACCGGTAGGCGACAAAAGTGCCGTCAAGGCTTTTTTGGCAGGCCGGCAGTTGGTGCAAGAATCCGGGATGGAAAAAGAGGCCATGCAATCCCTCAATCGGGCCATTGCAAAATTCGAGCGCCATGGATTAGCTTATGAGCGACGCGGGTATGTGAACTTTAAGCTACGCAACTACGACGACGCTCTGTATGACTTTACCAAGTGCATCGACATCCACCCCAACCACCCGGATGCCTATTGGGGGCGTGCTAATACGAGGATTAAGAAAAAAGACATTCCTGGAGCCATTGCTGACCTGGCAAAAGTCATCTCTACTTCTATCCCTCATCAGCCCATTTACTGGAGCGCCCGCCGCCTAAAAGGTGAATTGCATCTTCAACTTGGCGAGTTTCCTGAAACGATTCTCGAATTGAAATTAGTGACAAAACGCAAATTCAAAGAAGACGACCCGAACTTCAAATGGCAGAAAAATGCCCTTTTCAATTACGGCCGGGCCTTGTTTGAATCGGGCGAATACAATCAGGCCGTGGGAGCCTTTAACTGTATGTTTGAACTGGACGTAAGCCGCAGCGAATCGCCATCTAAAGCCGACCAATTATTCAACCGGGGCCTTGCCCGTCAAAAGGCCGGTGAGAGCGGCTATATAAATGATTTGAAAGAAGCTGCAGAGCTCGGCTCTGCAAAAGCAGTAGAATTGCTTGAAGCTATTGCCTGACAGCGATAATAATTGATAAATAAAAAACTATAAAAATGGCCAAAGCCTTACCGGCGATGGCCATTTTTATGCAAGAAATAGTCGCAGCATGGAGCCCAGTTCTCGCACTAATATCCTCCCGGCAGCCTCATTCTTTCGCCCCTAACATTTTCTTCTCATTGTCCAGTTCGTTAAACTTTTGCAAGCCGCACTCCAAAAAGTCAGCATAATCGCTGGGCTCCGGGGTGTACCCTACAGGGTGATTCAGCATCTTGCCTTCGGGAGAAAGCAAGACATAATATGGCTGCGAATTGTTATTGAAGTTTTCCGTTTGCAAATATTGCCATTTATGGCCAGTGGTGCGCAATTTCCGGGTTCCACCACTTTTCATCGGCACAGTTTTCTGCTCATCTTCGGGTAGGTTTATCTTTTCATCGACGTAAAGAGAGATGAGCACGAAATCATCTTTTAGGTATTTGTAAACTTCCTGAGTGGGCCAAACGTGTTCTTCCATCTTGCGGCAATTCACGCAGGCATGCCCTGTAAAGTCAATCATAATTGGCTTATTTGCGTGCTGCGCATAGGCCAAACCTTCTTCAAAATCTTTAAAGCAGTTGAGGTTTTGCGGGCAGTCACAAGGGAAAAACCAACTGTAACAAGTGGGTGGAGCCAAACCGCTCAGCAGTTTCAATGGTTTGAGGGATCCAGCTTTGTCGTCGTAAGAAAATCCAGAGGCGAGGTAAATCGCAAATCCGAAGGAAGCCAGCCCCAGCACCCATCTGGCAATTGGTATTTTCTTCATCGGTGAATCAAGCGGGAACCTGATTTTACCCAAAAGATAAAGTCCCATTGCAACAAAAATGATAAACCAAAGGGCCAGGAAAGGCTCAATTTTGAGCAGGCCCCAGTGTTTTACCAAATCTGCGTTGGAGAGAAACTTGAGCGCCAATGCTAATTCGAGAAAACCGAGTACGACTTTCACCGTGGTCATCCACCCACCGGACTTCGGAAGAGAGTTCAGCCAACTGGGGAAGGCAGCGAACAAACCGAACGGCAAAGCCAGCGCCAACCCAAATCCAGCCATCCCCGAGGTGAGTTGCATGGCTCCGCCCTCTGAGGACATAGCCCCGGCCAGCAAACTTCCGAGAATAGGCCCCGTGCAGGAAAAAGAAACGAGCGCCAATGTCAGTGCCATGAAGAATATCCCTAAAATGCCACCGATGCCTTCGGCGGAGCTTGCCTTGTTGGTCCAGCTACTCGGAAGTGTCAATTCAAAATAGCCAAAAAATGAAATGGCAAACACAATGAAGATGAGGAAGAAGATAATGTTCAGCCAGACGTTGGTGGAAATTTCATTTAAAATATCGGGATTTACAGAATCGAGCAGGTGAAACGGTACGCTCAAAAGAAGGTAAACCAACAAAATAAAAAAACCATACATAAAAGCATTGAACATACCTTTGCTTCTGTTCTTACTGCTTTTGGTAAAAAAACTCACGGTCAAAGGTATCATCGGGAACACACAAGGCGTCAACAGGGCCACCAGCCCGCCGAGGAATCCAAGAATGAATATACTCCACAACCCTTTTTTAGACTCATCATCCGCACCAGTGTAGCCACAATCTGCAGCCCTCGATTTATCAATGTCAATGCTGGTGAAGCTACCGGCAGCCGAGGCTTTCTCTGTTTCCCCGGCTGCTTCGTCACCGATTATCGCCGTTAGAGTAGCAGGTACAACTTTAAAAGGGACCTCCGTTGGGGGCAGGCATTTGGTATCGTCGCAAGTCATAAAATAAACGTAACCGGTCACCAGTTGCGAAGCATCCTTGACTTCTATTTTTTGAGTAAAAACAGCCTCGCCTTTATATTTGGTAACGTTCATATCGAACATTGGATCGAACCCTTCCACCTTGTGCTCGCTTTGTTCGGTCACTTTTTCGGGAGAATCCACATTATCGCTCTCATCCAACACGAACTCCGTGGGCTCCGGCCCTCCCTCTTCGAGAAATTGGGAATAGATGTACCAGCCTTTCAAGAGGGTCGCCTTATAGGTGAGGTTGAATTCCGTTCCGTTAACTTTTTCGACTGCCAGCGACCATGTGACGGGAGTCTCGATACCGTTTTTCATGCCACCTGGAGCTGCTGCCCCGGCACTGCTGACATCTGTGCTCCGAGGGGTAGCTTCAGGGGTAGACTCTTGAATATTTGTTTCTGAGCCAAGCTTGTCAGTTGCGGCAGCATTTGCTTCTAATTTAAAAGAAAAGTCGACCTCTGTGGGCGGAAGGCAGCGCGTATTGTCGCAGGTCATAAACTCGAGATACCCGGTGATTGGCTCCGAGAGGTCGCTGACTTTTACTCGTTGGGTAAAAGTTACCAATTCAGAAAACTTGATAACTTTCATGTTATCGAACAGCGGATCGTTCATCTCTTTGCGATGGTCCGAAGTTTCCACGTTTTTACCCTCCAGGGAATAATAGGACTTGGGGTCGAAAGTAAAACTGGTGGCCACGGGGCCATCATCGCTTTCGAGGTATTGGGAATAGACTGTCCAGTTCTCGTCGATATGGGCTGTAAATTGGAGGTCGTACTCGCTGTCATTGACTTGTTTCGAGGAAAATTCCCAAGTGACGGGTTTGAGAATTTGGCCGGAGGCCGACAGGTAAGAAATCAGAAATGCGGAAAGTATAGCTAACTTTCTCATGATGAAAGATTTGTTACAGATTTATCAAAAGTAACCACATCGGCTACTGTCACATACTTAAATATTGGGTTCAAAATTTTGCAAAAGCAGAGGCTTCACCAAATTCAAAAAGGTCAGTAGGTCTAATCGTCTTTTGCCACGCATTATTTTAGTGTAAAATCAAACTCCACATCGGTTGGTGGGAGACATCGTTGGTTGTCGCAAGTCATAAATTCGAGGTAGCCGGCGAGTTTAGTTTCGCCACTCACTTTAACACGTTGTGTGAATTTGGGTTCTCCGGAGAATTTTACGATGTTCATCATAAATAGTTCGTCGTATCCCTCGTGTCTATCGCCTTTTTCAGTGGCTTTCCCCACTAACTCGACTTTGGCATTTTCTTCAAAACTGAATGAGGTAGGGATGGGACCTTCGTCGGAAGCCAGGAACTGAGAATAAACGTACCAGCCATTTTGAATATGCGCAGTAAAAACGAGGTCGTATTCTCCGGCACTGACCTGAGTAGCTTCATAAGACCATTTAACGGGATTCAGCTGACCCAAAGCCGCTCCTGCGACTAAAAATGCCATTGAAAGTAATATTGCTTTTTTCATGAAAGTGAATTTTAAATTTGAACGAACAGGCAAAAATAATGCGCCACAACAGGCCGGTTTGAGGCGCTCTTTAACAATAATAATTCTTTAACGGAGATATTAACAAAACACTGCTGATGGTTAACATTTGACAGTGTTTTCATGGCCCTCAAGCACGCCCTACACATTAAAACCATCCTGAGCCAAAGCCCCGGAAAGGCCAGGGAATCCCTGCCAGCGCCAATATCAGCGCCGCGAGATAATACCTAAAAGTCGTTCTGAATTTTATGGCTTCTTCGGTGGCATTTTTCGACTTGGTGTACCCAATGGTAATGAGTGCGATGACGAGCAACATAATCAGACCGTGCTCTACGGTGAAGAACCGGGTGACGGCAACTTTCATGGTCTCACCGGAGAAGGCTACCTTGTGACTCATAAAATACAGTGCAAGCCCCAGCAAAAGTTGGAAGTGGGCTGAAAGCATGGTGAAAAAATTGAGCTTTCGGTCGGCCTCGGTGTAGGGTGCATTTGAGCGCCATTTCAACAACGCCTTAAAAGTGGCCGCAATGAGCACTATAAGGACTATCCATCGAAAACCGGAGTGAGCGTGTATTATTCCATTGAGCATAATTTCAAAATTTTGATGAATTTCGATATTTATCCGCAAATGTAACTAACCACCTTTATTTCACAACATGGCAAAATGTTATGCTCCGGTCATCTGCATTTTCCTTCTCTCGCAACTGCCTGGCATAACGAATTGAACATAAGCGTATTTTATCATAATATTTAGTGGGGGAAACCGCATCCGTAATTGAACGGCCGCTATATCTGATACGGTATAAAAAAAAGGAACGGCATAATTGTGCCGTTCCTTTTTTTCCATTCCATGAAGATTTATTCCTCCTCCACCGGTTCCTGTAGCTGTGGCTCCAATTCCCGATTGCCGTTTTGAGAGGGTTGTTGTTCTTCCTCATCTAAGGCAAAAGGCCGGTGTCCTATCAGTTTTTCCACGTCTGATTTTATCAAAACTTCTTTTTCCAAAAGCCGGCGCGCAAGAGTTTCCAATTCTTCCCGCTTCTCGGTAAGCAGTTGTTTGGCCCTTTCAAACTGCTCATTCACCATAACCCGGACCTCTGAGTCTATCATGCTCGAAGTTTCTTCGGAATAAGGCTTGTTGAAACTATCGTTTTGCATGCCGTAAAAAGAAACCTGCCCCACTTTTTCATTCATGCCGAAAACGGCGACCATACTGTAAGCCATTTTGGTAACCTGGTCCAGGTCGTTTTGGGCTCCGGTAGATATTTTACCAAAAACAATCGACTCAGCAGCACGCCCTCCGAAAGTCATGCACATGCGGTCGAGCAATTGTTCTGTACGCGTGATGTATTCTTCTTTGGGTAAATATTGGGCGTAGCCCAAAGTACCGATGCCTCGCGGCACAATGGTCACCTTCACCAACGGTGAGGCGTGTTCGAGATACCATCCACAGATGGCGTGCCCTGCCTCGTGGTAGGCAATAATCTTCTTTTCGACGGGCGAAATGAGTTTGTTCTTTTTTTCCAGCCCGCCTATCACGCGGTCAAGGGCGTAATTGAAATCGTCCATGTCCACTTCGTCTTTGTTTCGACGGGCGGCGATAAGTGCAGACTCATTGCACACATTGGCGATTTCAGCACCGGCGAACCCAGGCGTCATTTCCGATAAAATCTTCGGGCTCACATCCGGGTTGGTTTTAATACTTTTCAGGTGCACCTCAAAAATAGCCTCGCGCCCTTTCAGGTCCGGCCTATCGATAGAGATGAGACGGTCAAAACGGCCGGGCCGCATCAGGGCATTGTCGAGCACATCGGGCCGATTGGTTGCGGCGACGAGAATAACACCTTTATCTGTGGGAAATCCATCCATTTCTACCAGTAACTGGTTGAGGGTGCTTTCCCTTTCATCATTCCCGCCTTGAATACCGTTCCTGCCCCGGGCACGTCCGATGGCGTCTATCTCGTCAATAAATACGATGCAGGGTGCTTTTTCACGAGCTTGCTTGAATAGGTCTCTAACCCTCGATGCCCCTACGCCCACAAACATTTCCACAAACTCAGAACCCGAGATGGAGAAAAATGGGACGCCGGCTTCGCCGGCAACGGCTTTGGCGAGCAAGGTTTTTCCCGTGCCGGGAGGGCCTATCAGCAGTACACCTTTGGGAATTTTCCCTCCGAGTGCTGTGTATTTTTTAGGATTTTTGAGGAAATCCACCACTTCCACCACTTCTTCTTTGGCCTCTTCCAGTCCGGCTACATCTTTGAAGTTGACATTTACCTTGGCATTTTGATCGAACAATGCCGCTTTTGATTTGCCAATATTGAATAGTTGGCCGCCAGGTCCGCCGGCACCTCCACCCACACGCCGCATAATGAACAACCAAACCAATACGATTATGGCAATTGGAAAAAGCCAGCTCAGAATGGGCGCCAGCCAGTTGGTCTTGTCTTCATAGGTGCTGTGAAACCGTGCATCCTCGGGAATAGAGCCGGTGAGGTTGTCAAGTTTTGCGGCAAAATTTTCAGGGGGCCCAATATCAAAGGTGTAATGCGGACGAGCTTTTCCAAAGCTACTTTTGCTGGCATCTTTGTATTCCGGTTTGCTCAATGCCCTTTCCTTCAGATACACGTAGGCATACTTCTGATTGATAATCTCGAGTTTGTCCACATCACCGGCAGTAGCCATCTCGGTAAACTTTTCAAAAGTTATTGGCTCACTGGTACTGCTCGGAAGGTTGATAAATTGCAAACCGATAAGGAACAAGGCCACAACAGCGTAAATCCAGTAAGCATTAAACTTAGAATTTTTCTTGTTCTTATTTTCCTGGTTATTTTTTTCCATTAAAATGTCTGATTAAACTTCAGTTTCCCCCAAAACAGCCAAGAATACCTTTCGTTTATTTCCCCGAGGTCTTTTTCGATTGGCGTGTAAAAAACTGCGATTTATAAATTGTCGTATTCCGTAAATTTTGCGTCACTCCACAGGTCTTCCAACTCGTAGAAAGCTCTCGTATCTTTATAAAAAACGTGTACAACAGTGTTGAAATAATCCATACATATCCATCGGGAGTTGCGGGCACCTTCGACGTGAACCGGTGACTGGCCGCCTTCTTCTTTGAGCCTCTTCCTGATATTTTCAGCAATAGCTCTTACCTGAGTATTGGAGTCGCCTTCACAGATGATGAAAAAATCGGTAGGGGCATCGTACAATTCGCGCATATCCAACTTCAGAATGTTCTTTCCTTTAATATCCTGGATGCTGTCGATGATGAGGGTGTTGAACGCTTCAACGGATTGGAGATTACTTTTTAAAACAGCTTGTACACTCAAAATGGAGATTTATTTACTTTTGGAATCCAGACACAATTTAGCGTCTTTTGGGTGGCTATGCCTTTCTTCCCAAAGAATGATGAAATATTATTTATTAAGAATTGGATGACACATTTGCCGCCTTTACACCTGATGAATAAAGAATAAAAGTACAAATAAAATTGCTTTGCACCAGCTCGATACCCTGTTCGTAGGCCGTGTTTTCCACGATTTGCCGGAGGCGGATTCTACCAACGCGCATGCGCAATACTTATTATCAAAAAGCAAACCACCAGAAGGAACCGTCATTTCCACCCCTATACAAAAAGCCGGAAGAGGCCAAAATGGCTGCGCCTGGGAGAGTGCTCCCGGCAAAAATATCACACTTAGCGTGATAATGTATCCGGTATTTTTGCCGGTAACCCTGCAGTTTCAACTCAACCAAGCTATTTCGTTGGCGATTTGCGAGTTTGTTGCTGCACAACTTTCTACCCCTATCGCAATAAAATGGCCAAATGACATCTATGCCGGAGACCGGAAGATAGGGGGTGTGCTCATTCAAAACGCCATCAGTGGCGGCAAGTTCAAATCTTCGGTGGTGGGTATTGGCCTCAACATCAATCAAGAAGTCTTCCTTTCCCATCCTGCAAACCCAACCTCTTTCAAAATGGAATCAGGAACTGAATTCGATATTGGCGCATTGCTCCCACCTTTGTTCCGGCATATTGAAGCAAGCTATCTCAAACTAAAATCGGGGAAAACAGTTCCTTTGCAGCAAGGATATCTGAACCGGCTTTACCGCTTTGGTGAGACCGCAATTTTTCAACGAAAGAATGGCAAACTGTTTAATGGGGTGATATCGGGCGTGTCAAACTCGGGCAAATTAGTGGTGAGCGTGCATGGCAACAGTGAAGAATTCGACCTCAAAGAAATCAAATTCATTCAGGAATAATTACCCATAAAAACTCCATGCAATTTATAAAATACAAAGCATGACTGTTCACATTCTCACCATCGGCGACGAACTGCTTCTCGGGCAGGTGATAGATACCAACTCGGCCCGAATGGCCCAAATGCTGCTGGAAATAGGCGCCAAAGTCGTGGAAAAAACTACCGTTGCCGACTCCAGCGAAGATATCATCGCAGCATTGAATAGGGCTGCCACAAAGGCTGATGCAATACTCATTACGGGAGGGCTGGGCCCCACCAAAGACGACAAAACCAAAAAAGTGCTCGCCGAATATTTCGGCGTGGGGTTCGTCTTTCACCAGCCCACATTAGAATGGCTGAACAAACTTTACGAGCGATTCGACCGCGTGATGACGGATTCGGTGAGAGACCAATGCCTCGTACCTCAAAACGCCACAGTTTTACCCAACAAGATGGGGTCTGCACCGGGCATGTGGTTTGAAGAAAAGGGCAAAGTATTCGTCTCCATGCCGGGGGTGCCTTATGAAATGGCATACCTGATGGAGCACGAGGTGTTGCCACGCCTCAGCAAACATTTTTCAGCATCTCCCACAGCATATCGAACCTTGCTCACTGCAGGCGAGGGCGAATCGTACATCGCCAAAATTCTGGCGGATTTTGAAGACCACCTCCCCCCTTCCCTCAAACTGGCCTACCTCCCCCGAATCGGTCAGGTACGGCTTCGGCTGACAGCCTCGGGCCCCGATGAAAAGTCCATAAAAAAATTGCTGAACGAAAAATTCGCCGAGATGGAAGGGCTACTTCCGCCACCTTTGATAGCAGGCTATGACGATGATGTGCTGGAAAGTGCCGTGGGAAAACTACTCTCGGCAAAAAGCCTCACTCTTTCAACAGCGGAGAGCTGCACCGGGGGCTACCTTGCCCACCTCATCACTTCGGTACCAGGCTCTTCCCTATATTTCAAGGGCAGCGTCATTTCGTATTCCAACAAAGTGAAAATAAATCAACTGCATGTGGCAGAAAAAACATTGATGGACCACGGCGCCGTGAGCAGGCAAACCGTCAGGGAAATGGTTGCTGGTGCTCTGCAATTGCTGAAAACAGACTTAGCCATCGCCGTTTCCGGCATTGCAGGACCCGATGGCGGCACACCGGAAAAACCAGTGGGCACAGTCTGGCTCGCCGTTGGCAACAAATCCACCATTGAAACCCATCAACTAAAATTGGGAAAAGACCGGCTGCGAAATATCCAGGACTCTGCCATTCACGCACTCAATATGCTGCGCCTACTTGCGGTCCATTCCT
>CAZPHZ010000029.1:3948-14370 GCA_964586035.1 uncultured Saprospiraceae bacterium | reverse complement strand
GCCGAGGTGCCTCGGTGACAATTACGCACCTAACGTTGTTGAGCGTCACCGGTACTTCCACGGGCGAAACAGCTGCGGGAGCGGGAGATGTTACTGCAACCGCCGCTCCTGCCGGCGGCACCGGACCTTATACTTTCGAGTGGAGCAATGGTGAAACAACTGCCACCATCACGGGGCTCGTCTCGGCCAATTACACCGTCAACGTAACCGACGCCAACGGCTGCACGGCTGAACAGACAATACCGGTGGCCCCCTTTGAATGCGCTATGCTTGCCAACCTCACCATCACAACCATCAGTTGCAACGGCGCCAACGACGGGCAGGTAACGGCAACACTGACCGGCGGGCTTTCACCTTTCAGTTACGAATGGTCCAATGAGGCCACCACGGCTACCATCAGCGACCTCGGCCCCGGCGTTTATACAATTACGGTGACCGACGCCGTGAATTGCGCAGCCATCTCCGAAGTCAACCTCCTTGAACCCGATGTGCTCGAGGCAGACATCACGGCCCTGGCTAACGCCGATTGCGGCAGCAACAACGGCATGGCCACCGTGACAGCTTTGGGCGGAACGCCCGAATACAGCTACCTGTGGCCGAACGGAGACACTGACCCCACTGCCACTAACCTGGCCCCCGGCAGCTATACCGTCGCCGTCAACGATGCTCACAATTGTGAAACTACCGTGGAAGTCGTCATCAGCGTTGAAGATGAAGAACCACCGGTGGTTACCACTCAAAATATCACCTTGCCACTCGACGAAAACGGACTGGCCGAAATCACTCCTGCCCAGGTGGATAACGGCAGCAGCGACAACTGCGCCATTGAAAACATGGAGCTCGATATTGCCAGCTTCGACTGCAACAACACCGGCGAAATAGAGGTGACACTCACTGTGACCGACCAGGCCGGCAACAGCAGTTCCGGCACGGCCATCATCACCGTGGTGGACGATGCGCCACCAACGGCGCATGTACAAAACATCACCGTCTCGTTGGATGAAAACGGGCTGGCCACTATCACGGCCAATATGCTCGACGACGGCAGCACCGATAACTGCGGCATCGCCATAATGGACGTGGACATCAGTACTTTTGGCTGCGGAGATCTGGGTAGCAATGCCGTGGTACTCACCGTAACCGATGGCAGTGGCAACAGCGCCTCGGGCACGGCCATCGTGACAGTGGAAGACAACCTCGCCCCAGTCGTAGAATGTCCGGCCAACATGACACTGCCTTATTGCGACCCGGTGGCAGAATACAGTGTAGATGCTTCGGATAATTGCACCACCGGCCTGACCTATACGTGGATTTCCGGGTTGCCGCCCGGCTCGGAATTTCCCACCGGTGAAACTGTTGTGGAAGTAGAAGTGGCCGATGCCAGCGATAATGCGGTTACGTGTAGTTTCACTGTCACGGTGCCTGAAGACATGGTGTTGACGAGTTCATCAACCGATGTCTCCTGTTTTGGAGAAGGGGATGGCAGCGCTTCCATTGCAGCAACTGGAGGTGCACCGGGTTACACCTATTTTTGGAGCAATGGCGAGACAACTCCATCCGTCGTTGGTTTGTCAGGCGGTGAATACAGCGTCATCGTGACAGATGATGCCGGTTGCGAAGAAACCCAAAGCGTCACCATAAGCGAACCCGTTTTGTTCGAGACAGTATTGAACGAGATAACCAACGAAACGGGTAATGAAGCCAACGGAGCTATCGATGTGACCGTCAGCGGTGGCGTGGCGCCTTATCAGTATCAGTGGACGAACGAAAACGGCGATGTCATTTCCACGGAAGAAGATGTGAGCGGTCTCACCGCTGGCACTTACACGCTCGAGGTAACGGATGCCAATGGTTGTGTTTCGTTGAATGCGTTCACCATTCAGTCGGTCACCGGCACAAACGACATGGATTTGCAAAGCAGCATCCACTTGTTCCCGAACCCGTCGAGCGGGCTTGTTGCGTTGCAATTGGAGGGCGTTCAAATTGCAAGTGTGGACATCCAAATCAACGATGTAACAGGAAGGATAGTAGCCATCTATCCTCTTGCCGATGTGAGTACCGGCAGCTATTTGTTAGACCTTTCATCTCAACCCGACGGGGTTTACTTCTTCAGGATTTTGGTGAACGGCCAAGTCGCAGTGAAGCGCATCGTGGTGAGCAGATAAAAATGCCCGCCTAACAGCGGAGAGTTGAAAACCCGCAAGGTTTTCAACTCTCCTTTTTTTTGTCCTCTAATCCCACATACTCAATTCTAAATTCTGAATTTTCATTTCTCTAATACCCCCATCCCGAACAGAGCAAAATCGTATTTTACTGGGTCGGTGGGGTCGAGTTGGCGGAGACATGCGGTTAACTCTAGAACGGCCCGCCAGTCGGTTTGTTTTCGTTGTAAAAGCCCCAGTTGGCGGGCGATCCTGTCCACGTGGACATCGAGAGGGATGAGCAGTTGCGCAGGGCGGATATTTTTCCAAAGGCCGAAATCGACGCCCCGGTCATCGCTGCGTACCATCCACCGGAGGAACATGTTGAGACGTTTGCAGGCGGAGTTTCGTTCGGGGGTGGCCACATGCTTTCGCGTGCGGCCGGGAGCATGCGGTAGTGAGAAGAAAAGCCGTTGGAAGCCTGCCAACGCCGGGCCGGTATGCACGGCAGCCTGGGGTAAGTTTTTTAAAAAAGCTTCTTCGAGCGAGGCGTGATTTTGATAATACCATTGGAGGAACTCCAAAAAATAGAGCACATCGGTGGGTTGAAAAGTACGGTGCCTGAAATCGAGGAAAGCTGCCCTGTGCTTTTCTTTGTGGTGCAATATAAAATCGTGTGGGGCATTGTCCATGAACTGGAGCAGGTCAGTGGCTTTAGCGATGATGGTCTGGCGGCGTCCCCAGGCAAGCATAGCTGTGAAGAAACCCGCAATTTCAATGTCTTGCTTTTTGGTGAAACGGTGAGGGATGCTCACAGGGTCGGAGCCTATGAATGAAAAGTGGTTGAAATTGGCGGCTCGTTCGTCAAGAAGGGCCTTAATAGCATGGGGCATGAAAAATATTTTGTTAACAACACAGCAAAACAACAATATGCTACGTTTTGAAATCCGAAAAGACTTTCGACTTTTGCAACCGCTGAATATTAACCAACTTCTCTAATGACCGCCACACTCACTTATACCCTCGTCCTCGCTGCTATTTATTTTGGTATCAAAGCCATTGAAGTTCTCGAACATAAATCCTGACCCCGCTCCTTTCAAACTTTTTTATACAACTTGAATTGTGCCATCCCAATGCTTTGAAGGAAATGACTTACCGACACTCGTAGCACACCCAGGCCATATTTCATGCTCCGCCGGAAATTGATAGAAGACGCATCCTCAAAGTATTTTGTGGGGCAGGTGACTTCTGCGATGTGAAATCCGGCGTACACTATCTGTGACAGCATCTCATTGTCGAAGACAAAATCATCGGAGTTTTCATTGTAATTGATGGCCAGTAGCACCTCCCGGCTGAAAGCCCGGTAACCCGTGTGGTATTCCGAGAGCTTGTAGTTGATGAAGAGGTTTTGAAAAAGAGTGAGCACTCGGTTGAAAATGTATTTGTACATAGGCATGCCACCGCGGAGCGCACCTTTGCCAAGAATGCGGCTGCCGAGCACCACCGAATACAAGCCTTCGCCGATGATATTGACAAATGACGGTATCAGCTTGGGAGTGTACTGATAATCGGGGTGCAACATGATGATGATATCGCCACCGAGTTCAAGCGCCTTGTTGTAAAGCGATTTTTGGTTGCCGCCATAGCCCTTGTTATTTTCATGCACGATGATATGTTCAATGCCCAGTTCATGCGCCCTTACCACTGTATTGTCGGGGCTGGCGTCGTCGCATAGGATGACCTCATCCACTAATGGGAAGGGTATCTCGGCATAGGTCTGCTCCAGTGTAAGTGCAGCGTTGTATGCCGGAAGAACCACAATAACTTTTTTACCTTTATACATCTATATATAACTTGGCGGTAAAGATATGAACGCAACTGAAATAAAAATGGCAGCCCGGCTTTTCTTCGTCTTTCTGTCAGCAGGCCTGCTTTGGACTTCCTGCCAAAACCACGGAACAAATAAATCTGCCACCAGAACTTCCTGGTCCATGACAGGCTTCGAACGGCTGGACAGCGTCAACCCCGTGCTCACTCCCGGCAGTGGAACCTTCCGCTGCCCCATCCGTCAGGAAGTGGTAATGTGGGAAGAAAAGGATGTATTCAACCCAGCCGCCGTTGTGCACCGGGGCAAGATGTACCTCCTGTATCGCGCAGAAGACACCTTGGGGAAATACGCCGGCACATCCCGGCTCGGATTGGCCATCAGCGAAGATGGCGTTCATTTTGCCCGCCAGGGCGGCCCAGTCTTTTACCCTGCCAACGACAGCATGAAAACCTACGAATGGGAAGGCGGTGTGGAAGACCCGCGCCTCGTGGAAAGCGAAGACGGACGCTACATCATGACCTACACAGCCTACGACGGCAAAACAGCGCGGCTGTGCTTGGCCATGTCCGACGACCTGCGGCATTGGGAAAAGCAAGGCCTCGTGCTGGGCAATGGAAAATACCGCGACACCTGGTCGAAGTCGGGGGCCATTATTTGCCGCCGGGAAGGCAGCCGCCTTATTGCCACGCCCATCGATGGTAAATACTGGATGTATTGGGGTGACACAAATATCTTTGCGGCTACGTCAGAAGACCTGATTCACTGGCAACCCGTCGAAGATGGCAGCGGCAAGCTGGTGAAGATTTTCGGCCCGCGGCCGGGCAAATTCGATTGCCAGCTGGTAGAGCCGGGACCACCACCTTTGCTCACACAGGAAGGCATTGTTTTTATTTACAACAGCCGCAACCTCGACTCTGGCGGCGATCCCGGACTACCGCCGGGCACTTATACCGCAGGGCAAGTCTTGCTGGACAAAAACGACCCGGCAAAAGTACTCGCCAGGCTCGATGATTATTTCTTCAAACCCGAAATGGACTATGAAATTACGGGACAGGTTGGCAACGTCTGTTTTTTGGAAGCGCTGGTGCCTTTCAATGGCCAATGGTTTCTGTATTATGGCACAGCTGACAGTAAAATCGCAGTGGCTGTGTGCAAAATGGTAAAGTCATAGCTCCTGTTACGTACCATTTAGTGGCAAATTTTTTGCAAATCGTTATTAATTACTCTTAATCTATTGTCTATTCAGCAACGAACTTTCAAAGAGAAACCCTGTTACCCACATTGAAAGAGCATCCCGAATATCCCTTATAACTAAGAGCTAAACACTTCATTCTTATCTCTCAAGGGATTTATTTTATTACAATTTGTATCAAACTGGTTATTGATCTATTTAGCTGTTGAGCCAATTTAGAAATAAACATTTGTTCTCAGCAGGTCAATAATAGTTGAAAATCCCTACTTGCAGGGGTTTACAGCAACGGTAAGATTCATTAACTTGCACGTGAATACGATTTAGCCGGCAGGTTGCTTTTTTCACCTGTTCCCAGAGTTTGTTTGATGGCGTAGCCAGAGAAAATGCCAGGATAATTCCATCGGAAATTTTGACCCCGGGATTTACCGCATTCTTTTTTCCGCTGTCAGCTCCGGGTATTCATTTTAAAATGAACATATCTTGAAAACAACTTTACACCTCCGTTTTCTACTCGTATTGTTTTGCCTTATCGCAGCGTTGGCCGTTGAGGGGCAAGACATCCATTTCTCTCAATTTTATCATTCTCCGCTCAGCCTGAATCCCGCGCTTACTGGCGTATCGAAAGGCGATGTCAGGCTCGCCACCATTTACCGGAGCCAATGGGAGGTGGCCCAGTCTCCGTACAAGACAATTTATGCGGCGGCCGAAAAGAAATTTTATAATACAGCCCATGAAGCCTGGTGGTTTAGTGGCGGTCTGAAAATATTCTATGACCGCACCGGAGATGCCAATGCAGACAATGCCAATGTCGCGCTGACAGGCTCTTACACCCACATGCTCGATGAAGAAAATTTTCTCAGCATTGGGTTGGCAGCTGGATTTGGACAACGCCGGTTTGAGTTCGGTCCTCTCTATTTCGACAGTCAATGGAACGGCGATATTTTCGACCCCAACCGCCCCACCTATGAAAACTTCGACGATACCAATATCAATTATCCCGATTTTGGAGCGGGTATCAACTGGCGGGGCCAAAAAACGAAGACCCGTTCGAAACTGGACGTCGGTGTCGGAGCATTTCATTTCAACCGCCCAAACCAAAGTTTTCAAATCAACGATAAAAGCCAGTTGCCCATTCGTTGGAGTCTCTATATGATGCCCACCGTACAGGTTGCCTCAAAATTCGATCTCGTAGGTTACGGTACGGTCCAGGTGCAGGACTCCTACCTTGAGGCGCTCGGCGGAGCTGCCGGCAGGTTGCATCTTAATACGAATAAAGCCAAGGAGTTTGCTCTGCAGCTCGGTTTCGAATACCGTTTTAACGCCATCGGCGATGCACTCATACCAGCCGTAGAGGTGCATTACCACGATTGGATGGTGGGTCTCAGTTGGGATGTGAACGTATCCGATTTTTCAGCTGCCACCAACCGGAATGGAGGACCTGAAATTGCCATCAGGTACATCATTCACAAAGTGTATCCATTGAAAGCTTTTAAGGCTTGTCCGTTGATTTAATATGGGCGGGTTGCAACTTTTGCATCCCCTCCCCAATTTTGAAACATTCGAATTATGGCCCTAAAGAACCTGAAGATATTGAATGATAGCCCTATGAATAAGAGTTTCATCCCCGCCATCTTTCTCATCATCTTTGCATCTGTACTGAACGGTCAGACCGCGCGTCAATACGTAAAAGCAGCGGACAAGGAATTTGCTGCCGAGGATTATTATTCGGCAATGAAACACTACCAGGAAGCCATTTCTATCAATGGTGAAAAGCCCGGAGTGCTGTTCAAATATGCCGAAGCGGCAAGAAAGTTTGCTTCGTACACTTTTGCCGACACAGCTTACACTAAAGTTTTGGCAAGCAAAAAAGCCCTTGATTATCCATTGGCCAAATTTTGGCTGGCCGTTGTAAAAAAGAAGCAAGGCAAATACGAAGAATCACAGGTGCTTTTCAAAGATTTCGCCAAGATAAAAGACGAATCGGTGGATGCCAGTTACTTCCGCCAGGCCGGTGAGGAAATAAAAGCCCTGGACTGGGCCATCGCGGAGATTAAGCTAACCGATGAAAACGTGGAGGTTGAACCCCTCGATTCAGCCATAAACTCACCGTTTTCCGAATTTGCACCGGCCATTCAAGGTGATGAACTTTACTTTTCCAGCCAAAATTTCGAACGGGAATTGAAGAAGGGCATGCCGCCTCGCCACATATCCCAAATTTTAAAAAGAAAAGCAATAGGCTATCCGGTAGAGCCCCTTCCCATCAACGAGGAGTTGCGGCACACCGCAAATCTTACATTTAATGGCAACCGTACCCGTGTGTATTACACCCTTTGCGACTACGTTGATGAAACACTTGCTTTGCGTTGCGAAATATATTTCCGCAACATCGATGCTAACGGCAAGTTCGGTAAAGCGCAGCGCCTGCCCGATGACATCAACACTTCCGGCTTCACAGCCACGCAGCCCAATATTGGAATCGATCCGGTTATGAAGGTTGACAAACTTTATTTTGTCTCTGATAAACCCGGGGGCAAAGGCGGTCTGGACATCTGGAGTTGCACTGTATTCAAAGATGGCACCTTCGATAAATCTTTCAATATGGAGTTGGTTAATACCAGCGGGAATGAGGTCACACCTTTTTTCCACAACCCCAGTCACACGTTGTATTTCAGTTCCGACGGAAGGCAGGGGTTCGGAGGTTTTGACATTTACAAAATTGCGCACCGCAACGATGCATGGCAGGAGGTGGAGCATATCCCGGCCCCCTTCAACAGCAGTTACGACGACACTAATTTTTGGATAAATGAGGAGCAAACGAAGGGATATTTCGCTTCCAGCCGCCTCGGCAGCCAGGTACTGGAGCCGGAGTTCGAAGCTTGTTGCAACGACTTGTATTCCTTTACAGTTCAGGTAGCAGGCCTCGATGTTTTCACTTTCAACAGACGCGACGAGGCACCACTGCCAGGCACTACCCTCGAATTGTTTGAAATAACCAAGAATGGAGATTTGTTACTCAAATCCGTCACCAATCCAGACAGCAATAATTTCAATTTTGAATTAAAAAAAGGAAGCCAGTACATGGTACTTGCTTCAAAAGAAAACTACCTTCCGCTGCGCGACACCATCGACCTGACTCTACCCACCAACAGTGGGCAACGAAACATAAAGCGCAATCTTTACCTGGTACCAGCCACGGTGGATTTGAAGGTTTTTACTTTTAACAAACGCACGATGAACCCCCTCAAAGCTGCGGAGGTGAGGCTGGCAGTAAATGGGCAAGAGGTCGATTTTCAACAAAACAAAGACGGCAACGACGTGGCATTTGTTCTTGAGAGAGGAAAGCTTTACGAACTGATAGGTTCCAAAGTCGCCTACTTTTCCGATACCGCCTATATCGACTTGCGCACCGACGTGAGCAGCACCACTATCAACGAGGACCTGCTGCTGAAACCAAAGGAAATGGAAGATTATCCTCCACTCATAATATACTTTGACAATGACCGCCCCAACCCCAGAACCCGTGACATTACAACGGAATTAAGTTATGAAAAGACTTGGAAATCCTACATGACTCAAAAAGAAAAATTCCGGAGGGAATATGTCAAAAGCCTGGTGGCGCAGGACAGCATTACGGCTGCCGACCGGATGAACGCATTCTTTGACCGGGAGGTCAACAACGGCTACGAAAGTTTAATAGTATTTTCGGAAAGTGTATTGGGTGCTCTTGAAGACGGTGGATTCAAAGTTGAACTTGTCATTCAGGGGTTTGCCAGCCCGAGGGCCAGTGAACATTATAATTACAACCTTTCACAGCGTCGTTCCGATTGCCTTAAAAACCATTTTGAGACGTGGCGCGGCGGTGTCCTTAAACCATACATCGACAAAGGATTGCTCGTCATGAAAGTGGTGGGTTACGGCGAGAAACTCGCCCCCCGTTTCATCAGCGACCTCCTCGACGACGAGCGGGGAAGTATTTATTCCATCACGGCCTCCTCAGAAAGAAAAGTGGCCATCATTGGGGCTCGGAGGGTACTGGATAATTAATTTTAATACAATTGCCTTATGAATTTGCTTACGCCAAATTTGAAGAAATATCTGCTCGTATCCTTTTGGGGCTTAGCGGGACTATTCGCTTCGGTCCCGGTTTTTGCATCTCATATTATTGGTGGGGAACTCAGTTATGAGCGGTTAGGAGGTGATACTTTCAGAATTACGATGGATATATATCGGGATTGCTACAATGGCATACCCTGGTTCGACACCCCGGCGCACCTCGCCGTTTTTGATGACGACGGCAACCCCGTTCAGAACATATCGGCAATGATGCTCAACATACAGCCAATATACTCCGACACCATTCCCAATAATATTCAGAGCGACCCCTGCCTTTTTCCACCGGATACCGTTTGTGTAGAACATGCCCGATATTCAACCGATATAGTATTAACCGGTCCAGGTGGATTTTATATCGTTTATCAGCGGTGTTGCCGCAACCAGTCTATTTCGAACATAGTGAACCCCTCCGAGTCCGGTGCCACGTACTGGATATACATATCCCCTCATGCCAAGGAGGTGAATAACAGCAGCCCCACATTTAGCGATAGCAATAGTAATAGCCTGTTACCCCCCGTATATGTCTGTGTGAACAAGCCACTTGCCAATCTCCATGCTGCCCACGACGCCGACGGAGATAGCTTGGTGTACAAATTTTATACGCCATTTTTAGGTGCCTCAATTGACGACCCTCAACCTCATTTTGGTAACCCTCCGTATGGCATTGGTGAAATTAAGCCGCCGACTTACGATACCGTCACCTGGATTGACCCGCCGTACAATCTCGACAGCCTTCTGGGACCCAGCCCCATCGCCGAACTTGAGATAGATCCGCATACTGGTGTCATCACGGGATATCCGATAATTACCGGGCAGTTCGTCATCGGCGTCAGCGTGGAGGAATATCGAAACGACACCTTATTATCCGTTATTCGCAGAGACTTTCAGTACAATGTCGGCCCCTGCGACACCATCATCGCCGGCATCGTCGCTCCAGACGCCCAATGCGATGAACTGACTGTCAACTTTGGTAATGAGACGGCCGTCGCCCAGAATTGGGAATGGTATTTCGATTGGCCCGACACGTCACTTTCTTCGAGTGAAAAAATGCCCACTTTCACCTTCCCCGATACCGGCAGTTATACTGTGGCATTGATTGCCCAGCCGGGCAGCCAATGCGTGGATACCGGCTACGTCGAGATTTTTCT
>CAZPHZ010000029.1:0-3848 GCA_964586035.1 uncultured Saprospiraceae bacterium | reverse complement strand
TGATTGCCCAGCCGGGCAGCCAATGCGTGGATACCGGCTACGTCGAGATTTTTCTCCAATACAACTCTCTGACAGCAGATTTTTCCGTGCAGACTTTCGACTGTGCGGACACGAGCGCCCTGCTTTTGCAGGATTTGTCGGTGGACAGTGTGTCGCCACCAGATCAATGGCTTTGGACGGTGAACTACGATACCATTACGCTGACTTCGACGGATCAAAACCCGGTCTTCCAGATACCCAACCCCTCCTCTGGCACCGTCACTTTGGTGGTGCAATCGCTCAACGGGTGCGAGCAAACAAAGACTCTCAATTTTGAAACCGGCGGCAACAATCCATCGGATGTGTTGCAAACCGTGCAGAATTGCCTCGGTGAACCGGCGGAGCTAAACCCCAACGGGCCAACCACTGGTTTTACTTATTCGTGGGGGCCACCCGTTCCGTCTGACCAGCAAAATCTTCCCAACCCCTCGGTGACACCCCTCGAAAGCACCGCCTATCCAGTGACCATCACCGGCTACAATGGGCTTTGCCAGTCGACAGACAGTGTGATGGTAGAAGTGAATCCGCTGCCCGAACTGGCTTTCGTGCCAGACACCGATTGCGATGCCCGTGTGGTGCATTTTGTCAACCAAAGTCAAAATGCACCGTCGGGTTATCAGTGGAATTTCGGCGACCCCGCCACCAATCTGGATATATCATCACAAGCCAACCCAACCTATACCTATCCCAACTACGGCAATTACACCGTAACGCTGATGACCGCCGCCAATTCGCTTTGCAAAGACACTGTTTCACAGGCCATCACTTTGACTGAGAAAATTCTGGAGGCAGGGTTTGGGTTTGATTATTCCGATTGCAATGAAACCTCGGTCGCCATTCAGTTTTTTGACGAAACCGTCAACAACCAGTTCAATTCCACAGAGTGGGAATGGGTGTTCAGCGGTGTTTTCAACGGCACCTCCACCGAGCAAAATCCATCCATTCTCGTGACAGAGGAAGGCGCGCTAAACGTTTCTCTCACGGTGACCACCATTGAAGATTGTGTTTCTGCGGCTGCTCCGCAAAGTCTGGATATCGCCTTCACGCAACTGCCCGGCATTATCGACAACCAGGAGATACTCGGCTGCCTCAACGGTGGCGTCACCCTCAACCCAGGCGGCGACCCAGGTTACCAATACCTCTGGTCGCCAGCTACCGGGCTGAGTTGTACCACCTGCCCCAGCCCGTTGGCCAACCCCGGTCAAACGACGACCTATACCGTGCAGATTTTGAACTTCTCGGCCGACACCTGCGAAATTACGCGCCAGGTAACGGTCACCGTACCGAATGATGTGGGCCTCGTGGCCAGCAACGACGTGCTGACCTGCGACGAGCAGACCACCCTGACGGCGATGACCTCTCTGCTTCCGGTTACATTCACATGGTTCGAAGACGGCGTACAGGTGGGTACCGGCAACTCGCTCGACGTCATCGTATCTGGTGAAACGGAATACGTGGTTGTGGCCACCGATTTGGACGGCTGTGAGTATTTCGACACCGTTACAGTGGTGGGAGGCCCGGTGGATATGGAAACCTCCGGCAACCAGATATTTTGTTCCAATGAATCCCTCGATGTGTTCGCCACCAATCTCGACCCGAACGACATCCTGAGCTACCAATGGACCCCGGTGGCCAGCATCAGCGGCTCCGCCAATGTGCCCGATCCCGACGTCATCGAAACGCCGGGCGAGCAGATGATGTATGTCGAAGCCATCAACCAGTATGGCTGCGCCAAACAAGACAGCGTTTATGTTGCCGTGGTGAATGAAAATATACAACTCGCATTCAGCAGCCAGGTGGGGTGTAGCGGCAGCGTGGTGGATTTCACCAACCTCAGCTCCAACGCTTACAACTTCGTCTGGAACTTCGGAGACCTTTCCTCCACCGATGACGTATCCACCGCCGTGAATCCAACCTACACCTATCCCGATACAGGCATCTACACGGTTTCGCTTACCGTAGGGTTCGACGTGTCGTGCACCGATACCTTTTATCAGGATGTCGTCATTGTGGAACCTGAGTTCATCCCCGATTTTACCTACGAATACGTGGACTGCTACGTGGACAGCATCGAAGTGCAGTTTCACGACAACTCCATTAATTTCCTGAACAATACGAGCAGTTGGTATTGGGAGACCAGCACTGGGGAAACGGCAAACACCCCCAACCCGGTTTTCACAATATATCAGGGCGAAGATTTCTTCATTTCGCTGACCATCGGTACTCCGAACGGTTGCGAAGGCACAGTGCAAAAAGAGATAAAGCTGGAGTTTATTCAAATCAACTTCTCCGACACCCTCGTGCTCTGTCAGGGCGATACCACAGCGCTGAATCCAGTGGGAAATTTTAGTTACGATTATCACTGGACCCCCGAGATAAACATCAGCGACCCGTCTGCCTCCAACCCGCAGGTTTGGCCGGCCCAAACTACGACCTATACCGTGGACATTACGAATTTTGCTCCCGACACCTGCTCGCTCACCAGAACTGTAACGGTCTTCGTGCCGGTGAAGATTGAAGTAAATGCCAGCGACGATACTTACACCTGCGGAAATCCGGTATCGGTAAGCGCCAGTTCCAATGTTCTTCCCACCATTTACAATTGGGTGGCTGATCCAGGCGGAAACGCTGGCAACATGCCCATATTGACTACTACGCCTGTAGTGGATACGTGGTACACGGTGACCGGAACCGACCAGTATGGTTGTCACGATGATGACACTGTTTTTGTCGCCAACGAGTCGGTAGATATGGACTTGATGAGTGCTCCGGCCGAATGCCCGGAAGAAGAAATTCAAATAACGGTCACCAACAACGTGGCTGACCATGACTTGGTTTACATCTGGCAGGCCACACCACCCGGTCAGATAATCCCGCCCGCCAATACCCCGGTAGTGACCGTGTTGACACCACCGGCCAGTCAAACAGCTACTTATTCCGTCACTGCCACCAACCAATTCGGTTGCACGGCATCGCAGGAGGAAGACATTAGCAGTTACGATTTCGTTCCCACCGTGGTGCCAGAAGTCTTGGCGTGCGCCAATGTAAGTACCGAACTTAATCCCAGTGCCAACACTTCCCTCAATTACAGCTGGTCACCGGCAGCCGGCTTGAGCTGTACAGACTGCCCCAACCCGGCAGTTAACGTGGCACAAACGACTAATTACAGCGTGACGGTCACCGATGCATTCGGCTCGGAGCAATGTGCCAAAGTAATTGAGGTGGAAGTTTTCGTGCCGCCAATTATAGACATTCTTGAAATGGTGGATACGTTTACCTGTGGCGAGCCCATCCTTATTTCGGCGCAAACCGATGTTCCGGCCACGCTCGCCTGGGTCGACGAACAGGGTAATCCCCTTGGTTCGGGAGCCACACTCAGCGTGAATCCACAAACGGAGGCAACCTATAGCGTAATTGCCACCGACGATTACGCCTGTACTGCTTCCGACGAGGTGTATGTGTCCAATAATCAGCTCGACATTATGCTAGATGGCAATGGCATCATTGATACCTGCCCCATGCCGTCGTATAATATTTGCATCACCAACCTCGATCTGAACGATATTTTGACTTTCGATTGGACAGCCTCAAATGGAGGCACCATTCTCAGCGGTAGCGATACCGCCTGCCCGGAATTGACGACCCCGCAGGGTGTGACCTCCATTTTTACCGCCAATGTCAGCAACCAATGGGGCTGTACCAGCGTCGAAGAGTACGACGTGACAACCTATGTTTTCGACCCGGTCATCCGCGATGTCATCACCATCTGTGCCTGTCGTGCTCCCCCCCTACACCACACGTCTTGTTCT
>CAZPHZ010000028.1:0-14395 GCA_964586035.1 uncultured Saprospiraceae bacterium | reverse complement strand
CGTGCGGTCTTGTACGCTCATGTAGAGTTTCATGCCATTGCGGAGAGTGTAAATCTTTACCCCGAGCGGGTCGCCGGGTACGGTCTCAAATTTGCTGGTCAGCGTATCGGCGGGGCAGGGAGCGGCAAGATTCTCAATCATTTCGGCGGTGTCGCCGTCCTTTATTTTCACGGTTTCTTTTTTGACAATCATAGGTTTGGTTTTGCGCCTGAACGGCAAATGGCGGTAAAAGTAAGAGAATGATGCAGTGTGCCGGAAAGTTCAGGTTTTATTAAGAAAAAACCAGGCATCTTTTCCCTCCGTTCAGGAGGGCAAGCAAATAGGGTAATATTGAGCATTCCTCCGATATTTGCCCAAAAGATACTTCATGCCGGAAATCCCCCATACCCGTTATCGCAACGAAGAAAAAGCGAATGCCCTCACTCATGTCCCCGGCATCCTGATGGCCATTGGCGGTACGCCATATTTGATAAAAGTGGCAGCTGCGAACGGCGCCTCCGGCACGCAGAAATCCGGAATCATCCTTTTTGGTGTATCCATGCTCGTGCTCTACCTCGCCTCCACCGTTTACCACAGCGTTCACCATCCTGCCCGGAAACTTGTGGCCCGCAAGTTCGACCACATCGCCATCTACTTCCTCATTGCAGGTACACACACGCCTTTTATTTTCAAATATCTCGACAACCCAAAGGGCTGGACCTACCTCGCCATCCTCTGGGGGCTCGGCCTCGTTGGCACCATCGGTAAACTCACCGCCATAGGAAAGTGGGACCGCCTGTCGTTGGCGCTTTATCTCTTCATGGGATGGATGGTGGTTTTTGTGTTGCCCGATATTTGGCCGCAGATGAGTGCCGGGGTGTTGACGTGGATTGGCATTGGCGGATTATTTTACACGACCGGCGTCTTTTTCTATACCCGCAAGAAAATGCCGTTCGCCCATGCTTTATGGCACCTTTTTGTATTGGGCGGTACGGCGGGACATTTCGTGGCGCTATGGAAGGCGTTTGGTTAAACCCCCTACTCTCTCAATTTTTCCTGAATGCGCCGCACCATGGCGGTGGCAAATGAGCGTGAAACGAAGCGCGGCAGCAGCGCGGTCAGTTTGTTCATCCACCCCTGAATGGCGACCGGTTTGCCGGCCATCATGGCGTTGTAGCCGTACAATGCCACTGCCTGCGGGCTGATGGTACGAAAATTTATGTTGCTTTCTTTGGAATTGGAGAGCCGGGCCGCCCTGCCCTGAAACCCCGTTTTGGTGAGGCCGGGGCAAAACACCGTAACCGTGACGCCGGTGCCTTTCACCTCGTTGGCGAGGGCTTCGGAAAAAGACAAAATATACGCCTTGGTGGCGTAATAGATGGCCATGAGCGGCCCCGGCTGAAAAGCGGCCAGCGATGAGATGTTCATGATTTTGCCACTGCCTGCCTTCAGCATGTCTTTCAAGACGAGTTTGGTCAAATGTGTCAAAGTAAGCACATGGAGGTGAATCATGGCCTCCTCGTTTTGCCAATCCGTTTCTGAAAAAAACCCGAACAGACCAAATCCTGCGTTATTTATAAGGACTTCGATGCGCCGGCCGTTCACCGCCGCGTAAATTTCAGCAGACACTTGCGGTTGGCTCAGGTCGGTGGTTAGGATGTCAACGCTGACTGAGTATTGCTGTTCCAGCAACTTTTTTGCTTTTTCAAGACCGTCCCGGTCAATATCCACCAATATTAAATCAAAAGAATCGCGGGCCAATAAATGTGAAAACTCGAGGCCGAGGCCCGATGCGGCTCCAGTTACCAAAGCTGCTTTTTTCAATGTTCTTTCTGTTTGAAATAAAAGGGTCCGGGAAAATCCCTGCCTTTTTATTCGGCAGAATGAGGGCCAAAGGTAATGCGATGGGCAGCGTCTTTGATAATTCTCAGGCTTCAGTATCCCAAAACTTCGTACATTCGTTGAAATTTCACGCCACAGATATGCGCAAACTCGCCAACAGCCTGTTCCGCCGTTTTCTTCGCCAGCGGATGTTCCGCATCCGAAGGTATATGGAGAAGCCGCATGAGGTGCAGAAGGCCTTGTTAAAAAATCTGCTCCTCACTGCCGGCGATACGGAATGGGGCCGCCGGTACAACTACTGGAGCATCAAGTTGCCAAAGCAGTTTTCGAAAAGGGTACCTGTGCAAGATTATGAGTCGCTGAAACCATTTATCGAAAGAATGATGCACGGCGAAAAAGACGTGCTGTGGAACGGGCGGGTAGAGTATTTTTCAAAATCCGCCGGCACTACCCGCGACAAGAGCAAGTTCATCCCCGTGAGCAGCCAAAACCTGCGGCAATGTCACAAACGCGGAGGCTGGGACACCATGTCATTGTTTTACGACCAACGGCCGGATGCCCGTCAATTCGAAAAGCGCAGCCTGATGATGGGAGGAAGCTATTCCCGTTTCAGGCCTTATCCAAAATCCATCATTGGAGATGTGTCCGCAGTGATGATCGGCCAGATTCCTTTCTTTGTCCGGCCCTTTTGCACTCCCGATTTGGAAACGGCATTGATCCCCGATTTTGAGGAGAAAATCGAACAAATGGTGCGAATTTGCAGCCAGGAGGACGTCGTGATGGTAGGTGGCGTACCTACCTGGACAGTAGTGCTTTTTCGGAAAATCCTCGAATATACCGGCAAGCGGCACATGCTTGAAGTGTGGCCCAATTTGCAAGGCTACATTCATGGTGGTGTCAGCTTCACACCCTACCGCGAGCAGTTCCGGCAATTCCTGCCTTCCGAAAAGGTGAGTTATCAGGAAATCTACAATGCCAGTGAGGGATATTTCGCCATACAAAACGATTTCCAAACCGCCGATATGCTGCTGCTGCTAGACAACGGCATTTATTACGAGTTCCTGCCGATGGAAGAGTGGAACGCCGAACGCCCCCGCGCTATCCCACTCGAAGAGGTGGAGTTGGGGAAAAATTACGCCATCGTCATCAGCACCAACGCCGGCCTGTGGCGCTATACCCCCGGCGACACGGTGACCTTTACTTCTCTTTCTCCTTTTAAAATAAAAATCACTGGCCGCACACGGCAGTTTATCAACGTCTTCGGAGAGGAGGTGATGGTGGAAAATACCGACCGGGCATTGGCCGAAACCTGCCGGGCCACAGGTGCCGTGGTGCCGGAGTACACCGTGGCCCCCGTATTTTTCGAAGGCGCTGCAAAGGGTGGCCACGAGTGGCTCGTCGAATTCGAAAACGAACCACCCGACCTCGCCGCTTTCAGCCGCCAACTCGATCAAAACCTGCAACGCATCAACTCCGACTACGAAGCCAAACGCTTCCGCGACATGGCACTCGAACCCCTGCACGTGCGCCCCGTACCTTCCGGCACTTTCCACGACTGGATGAAAAAACGCGGCAAATTCGGTGGTCAAAACAAGGTGCCGAGGCTGTCGAATGAACGGCGCTACGTGGAAGAGGTGTTGGAACTTTTGTCAGAGCGGAAAAAAGTGGGCTAACGGCACGGTATTATATCACACAATCTAACATGGCAAAACAACCGAATTTCACCGAAATCATCAACCGCGACTTCGAACTCATCACCGAAGAACAGGAAGCCCCTTCCGAGGAGGAACTCTTCCAAATGCTCTGCGACCGCATTGCCTGGCTCATCGAGCACAATATGGAATATCTCCTAAGCCTGCTCTACCGCAACGACGTGGAAGAAGAGAAAATCCACTTTGCCCTCTCGCCCTTTGAGAAAGAACCCGCCAACGTGGCCATCGCCAAACTCGTCATGGAGCGCCAAAAACAGCGCCTCGCCACCAAACAGCAATACGGCAAACAAGATTCGGGCGATGTGGAGGAGGAGTTGCGGTGGTGAATAACCCTAATTTTCATTACTCATCCCCAACAACGCCCGTACCACCGGCACCACAACCTCCGCCCTGTTCACATCGTAGTCATTCTCCTCTTTCTCCATTACAGCCAACTGCCCCTGTTTGGCTAAGTCAAGCATGCGCTCCCGTTCGGGCGGTGGGAAGCGGGAAAAGTTGCGCCGTAGCAGCGGCAGCACATCGTTAAAGGACTCTTCAGCCAATTCATCAATCCATGTGTCAATCAGGTTCCACAGGTCGCGATTGTGGAGGAGGAGCAGGCCGCTGCCTTGCAAAAAACCTTCCAACCACTGAGCAGCGGCTAGCGGAGCGGAGGCTGGAGATAGGGCGAAACGCATGCGGGTGGCCGTATCCTCCGGGGTGAAGATGTTTTTGTCAAAAAGCATGCGGGTGCAAGCACCGGTGAGGAGGCCGTTTGTGTGCTGATTAGAAGCGATGGACTTGAGGGTGGTGAGCCATTGGCTGTTGAATTCCTCCCGGTTTAGCAGACTCAGAGAATGATGAACGGCCAGCAATTTTTCCAAAACACTCCCGGAGGCCTCCTCGTTCAAATTGGCGCTTGCGCCGGGCAGGCCGATGCAAACCCTCGGCACGATGTGGCGTACCACGGCAGCCACGGCAGCCACGTCCGTACCTTTCGTGTCGCCATAGCGAACCACTCGTGCAAGTGGGGGCATGGCGTCCATAAGGTCGAATACGCCGGTGGTGAGGGCAGCGAGGGATTCCAATTTGCGGAGCAAAGTATCCATCGCCTCCGGCAAATGTGCGTCGAGGGTTTGACTAGTGAGCGCAGTAAGGGCTGGCAGCGACTCTAACTCGCCGGACCTTTTTTTCAAAAAGCGAATGCAGGCCTCCTCCAGGGTATTGCCCCAGCCTCCCATTTCGATGATGCGGATGGTGAATTCAGGCGACCATTTCATCTTCCAGAATTCTTTGAAGCCTCCTGCCGACTGGTGGCGATCGAGTTCCATGAGAAGGCCCCAGGGAATGCCGAGAATGCCGAGGCGGTGGAGCAGATGGCTTTTCAGCCTGCCCGATTCTTCCCGAAGGTCGATGCCGCCTCTGGGGTTGGTGGCAGTTGCGCCGAGCCAGTCACCAGCAGTGCTTTTCCAGTATTTGGATAGACGGGCGGACTTAACAACCCGCTCGATGTCCTTTAGCAGCGGCACCGTGGGGATTTTCAGCTGGGTTGGGACAGTACCAACGGCCTCGCCGGTGACGAGCTTTTGCTCAATTAATTCCAGCTTTTCTGCATTGCCCCCGCAGATGGTGGCAATGGCCGCTTCTTTAAGTTCGTCAATACCGGGCAGGGCCAATCCCCTCATGGCAGCCAGGGTTTCCGAAAGCCGGATAGCCTCGATGACGTGGGCAGAAGAGGCATCCAAATCCTGGTCCCGGAATAACTTCGCCACTCTTATCATCCACCGGGTGGCCGCTTCTTTTGGGTTTTTAAAAAGCAACTCGTACCATGCCGGGGAAATGATACCCGACCGGTAGCCGCTCTGAAAGGTTAGCCGGTCGTAACTCCAGGGAATCCAGGTGGCGGAGGTTTTCAATTTTTTCACCCCCTTAAGTAGTGCGGCATCGTGTTTGGCTTTGAAGCGCTTATGGTTATGCAATGCCGGCACATGCCAAGCTCCGCACACCACGGCGATATTTTGAAAACCATCCTTTTCCGCTTTTCGGATGCACTGCCGCATGTGGGCTTCGCGTTGCAGGTTTCGCGGTGTTTCTTCCACATGGGCTGCCCGCAGTGCGGTTGTCATTTCGAGAATGGAAGTAAAAATGGCTGTCTCGTTTTCAATGCTTTCGAAAGTAGCCTCCCACCAACGTTCGCTATCGGTATAGCCTGCCAGCCGGGCCATATGTGTCATGGGGTCGTGTCGGAACTGGGGCTCTTCCGGAGTGGGTTTCTTAATAAAGTCAATCGTTGCATGAGAGTTAGACTTTCCTTTTTCATCCTCCGAAAATTGCATTCCCATGGGCAGGTCCATGCAACGTACGGGAATACTTTTTCCTAAAGCAAACTTCACCGCCTGCCACTCCGGGGAGAATTCTGCAAATGGCAGGTAGCTTGCCTGGCCTAAGTTTTTTGGGTTGAAGATGAGGATTGCGACGGGAGGAGTGAGGAGTCCGCGGTCTTCAGTTCCGGATACGGACTGTGGACTTACAGTCTGGGCTACGAGGGCGAGCATATCCTCCGCATCGGCGGGCGCCTCGACGAGGAGGCAGTCGGGCTGCAAGGCTTGGAGGGCCCGAAGCATGCTGCGGGTGGAGCCGGGGCCGTGGTGGCGAATGCCGAGGAGATGGAGCATGAGTTAAAAGGTGCGTTGGTCCAAATACCGGAATTTTACAACATCTTCTTTAAGGCTATTGCGGCCATAGCGGGCAAGGATGGTCATAAAATCTTTCCTACTTTCTCTGCTTAACCCCCATTCAATAACATAGGGCGTGTGGTGACCCATTCATTGCGGCTGAAATCGGTGTCCACAAAAAGGTTCCGGGAGATTTCAGGAATGGCCTTTTTAACAATGCTCATCGTGGACAATTAGGTCTTCAAAGATACGGAAAATAAAGCTCCTTTTGAATGTTCTTCCTTATTTCCTCAGAACCTCCCTACATTTGTCCATCTCAGTCCTGTTCAAAAATAATACAAAATGAAATTACTTCTCGCTTTCTCCTTTCTTTTCATGCTGAATGCCGGCAACTGCCAATCCCCTGCGGGGAATGAAAATGCAGCCGGCTTCAAAGTCCTCGTGTTCTCAAAAACTGCAGGCTACCGCCATGCGAGCATCCCCGACGGGCACAAGGCCCTCCGGCACCTCGGCGAGCAAAACGGCTTCGAGGTGAGGAGCACCGAAGACGCCACGCTTTTCACCAAAGAAAACCTCGCACAATACGCGGTGGTCATTTTCCTGAGCACCACACATGATGTGCTTGACGAGAAGCAGCAGGTTGCGTTTGAGAATTACATTCGCTCCGGCGGTGGCTATGTGGGTATCCACGCTGCCTCCGACACGGAATACGACTGGCCGTGGTACGGCAAGATGGTGGGTGCCTATTTTGATAGCCATCCAAAAATTCAGGGAGCCGTCGTACACGTGAAAAACCACGGCCACCAGGCTTGCAAAGGTATTCCCGATGAATGGAAGCGTACCGACGAATGGTACAATTTCAAATCTCTCAATGACCACGTTAATGTGCTGATGATGCTCGATGAAACGACCTACGATGGCGGCAAAAACGGCACATACCACCCCATCGCATGGTACCACAAATACGATGGCGGCCGGGCATTTTACACCGGCATGGGCCATACCTCCGAATCGTACAGCGAGCCGCTGTTTTTGCAGCACGTTTTGGGTGGAATACTTTATGCCGCGGGGAAGTGATGCTCCGGAACTCGAAGTGAATATAACGCAGGCATGGTTCGGAATCCTGTCTGCGTTTGGCATTTCAAGGATTATTATGGCAAACAAAAAACACTTTTTCACCCAAAGGCTCCTGCGGTGGCACTCCACACACCACCGGCCCCTGCCTTGGAAAGGTGAAAAAGACCCCTATCTCATCTGGCTCTCCGAGGTCATATTGCAACAAACGCGGGTGGAACAGGGGCTTCCCTATTTTGAAAAATTCAAAGAGAAATATCCCACTGTAACAGACCTTGCCAATGCGGCCGAAGACGAGGTGATGAAGCAATGGGAGGGCCTCGGATATTACTCTCGTGCCCGCCATCTACACGCTGCTGCCAAATACATCGCCCGGGAGTTGAGTGGCATTTTCCCCAGAACATACGAAGGCATCCGGGCATTGAAAGGTGTGGGAGATTACACGGCGGCGGCAGTTGCTTCTTTCGCATACGGCCTGCCCCATGCGGCGGTGGATGGCAATGTGTACCGCGTATTGTCGAGGTATTTCGGAATAGAGTTTCCGGTGGATACGACGGCTGGGAAGAAGCAGTTTGCCAAGCTGGCGCAGGAGGTCTTGGATGAATCGCAGCCCGGCGAATATAACCAGGCCATCATGGATTTCGGTGCTTCGCAATGCGTGCCTGCTGCGCCGGAATGCAGCGGGTGCCCAATCGTCGTGTTTTGCGAAGCGAAGAAAAATAACATGGTGGACCGGCTTCCCGTGAAATCGAAACGGATAAAGCGGAAGCAGCGTTTTTTCAATTATCTGGTGCTGAACAGGGGGCCGCATTTTTTCATAAAAAAAAGGACGGAGCAGGACATCTGGCGAAATCTCTACGATTTTCCCCTCATTGAAACACCTCATTTGCCGCTGGCGAAAGAAAAGATTTTCAAACACGAAAAATGGAAGGCATGGATGGGGGATAATGAGTGGCAACTCCGCGACGCTTCTCCTCCGTATGTTCAGGAACTAACCCACCAGAAAATCACCGCGCTGTTTTTTCAAGTGGAAGTATTCAATTCCTTTGCCGCTGCCCCATCACAATGGATAAATGTAAAGCGGGACGAGCTTAGTACCTTTGCCTTTCCCCGCATCATCGATAGATATTTAAACGAAAAAGTGTTACTTTTAGAACTCATTTGATATCTCACCCTATAACCTTAAAACGAATTATTATGGTCAACAAAGTTATCCTCATCGGCCGCCTTGGAAAAGACCCCGAAGTCAGAAGGTTGGAAAGCGGCACCGCCGTCGCCAAATTTTCACTTGCCACAGATGAATCTTATAAAGATAAAGATGGCAACAAAGTAAATCAAACCGAATGGCATAACATTGTCGTTTGGCGTGGTCAGGCTGAAATCGCTGAAAAGTACCTGAAGAAAGGAATGCTTATTTACGTGGAAGGCAAGCTGACTCACCGGGAGTACACAGACAAAGACAACCAGAAGAAGTATTTCACCGAAGTGGTCGCCAATACCTTCAAAATGCTCGAACGCAAGGATGCTGGCGGAGGCGGCTATTTCCCCGGAACGAATGACGACCCAGCCGCAGCTAAAAGCACCGGCGGCGATGCCGAACCTGTTGTGGAAGATGCCGGAGCAGATGCACCAACCGACGACTTACCCTTCTAAAATTCAGTCTCTGCGCTTCCCAAAAAATGTTTTTGGGAAGCGCTTATTTTTGCATCAGTCACCGGCCTTCAATGAGAATTTTCCTTTTTTTCCTTCCACTTGCTTTTCTGTTTGGGGGTTGTGAAGATTCTGTCTTCACTCCAAAGCCCAGAGGCTACCCCAGGGTTATTTACCCGGCAAAAGAATACCAGCATTTCGACGAAAATTACTGTCATTTCACTTTCGAATATCCGAAGTATGCCGAGATTCAGCAGGACACTACTTTTTTCGATGAAGAACCAGATGACCCTTGCTGGTTCAATGTTTTCATGCCTGATTTCTCCGCATATGTATATTGCAGTTATGCACCCATTTCAAAAGAAAGGCCTGTCAGCAAGCTGAAAACAGATGCTTTCAAGATGACTGACTGGCACAACAAAAAGGCGACATATATTGATGAACATCCGTTCAGAAAACCGAACGGGGTGAAAGGAATACTCTTTACGGTAGAAGGGCCCGTTGCCTCGCAGTTGCAGTTTTTTGTCACCGACAGCCTTGAGCAGAAGCACTTCATGCGGGGAGCGCTCTACTTTTACACGGAACCCAACCCCGATAGTTTGGCCCCTGTTTATGATTTTGTCAGAAAAGACATTGAGCGGATGATTGAAACGTTCGAGTGGCGGAATTAAAAGGAATTAAACTCTGTTACCCATCGATAGGCTTTAGCCATCGGTCGCAATTCTGTAAAATTTCCCGCTTCACCCGTTTTGGATTTTCAATGGTTTTGTAAAACGAACCGAGGTACTTGAGTACGTATTTTCGGGAGCGCTTGTTGAAATACGGGAATTGCGCTGCATAGGTCATTATCTCTTCTTTTTTATCCAAAAATAGCTGAATGGTCCGGCGGGTATCTTCCTCCTTGCGGCAGAATCCCTGGTAATACCGTTCTGAAACATGGGAAATGGGAATCTGGTCGTGGGGCACGGCATATGGGGTGCTTACCAATCCGGCATAATCAAAATCATAAGGGATGGGTATGGGGACAGAGGTTCCGGTTTCGCCAAACATTTTGATGTTGTGGGCCGAGTACACATACCAGTCCGTGTTTCCTATCATGTATTGAAAAAGGCTGAACCGTTCGCATTCGTCCGTATTCAGCATTCTGCTACTGATAATTTTACTGGATAGTATTTTCCCGTTGCAGCGCTCTGCCATTTCATCGTCATCCTCCAATATAATGGCGAAGTTTTCCGAAGGTGCTTTGTCTCCACCGGTGTCGATGATTTTGAGTTTCGCAAGTTGCACATTCAAACTTTGGGCAGTTAGTAGGTTGTAAAGACGATAGGCAAAGTATTCCCGTAAAATAAACTGATCGAATCCCTTTGCGTCGCGGCAGCAAAGCACCAACTTCAATGTGTGGTGTTTACTTAATCCTTTTGCGGCGAGGTCTTTTTTCGAAAATCGCAACTTCAGGGGTGGTAGGCTGCACACTTGGAGACGCATGTTTCCGCGGGTGCGTACTTCAATGTCCCATGTTTGTGACATGCCATACTTATCCTCATAGCTCAACTTTCCCGGCTTGTATTCTTTTGCCCGCTTTTGGCGAAGGATGCCTTTGAAATCCAATTCAAGCGTCATTTGGACGTAGTCCTCGCGCTGAAGTGTTTTGAAAATGCTGTTGACGCTGTCTTGTTCAACGTGAAGGGCCCACATCCAATAGGGCAAGCTTATCAGAGTGATAATGGTGAGTATTCGCTTCATTTGGAAAGTATTTTTTATGTTTTAAACACCAGCCCCATATTCCGAAGTATTCGGATAAAAATAAACCTCCATTTTGGGAGCAATAACTTTCTGACAGCAAAAGGGTTATTTTTCTCGCCTTCGCTCGAAAAATTTGTCTTGGCACTTAACACTTATTACCTCTCATTATTCTCCGGCACCTGAAAATCCGAGCGCAAAGTCGCCAATTGTTTTTTCAAATCAGTCACGATGTCCCTATAGTCCGGGTCTTCGTATACGCTGTTCAGTTCATGGGGGTCGTTTTTCAAATCGAAAAGCTCCCAGTCGTCGATGTCGTTGTAAAAATGGATGAGTTTGTACCGTTCGGTGCGGATGCCATAGTGGCGCTTCACATTATGCCATCCGTGTGGGTATTCGTAATATTGATAATACATGGAATTACGCCAGTCTTTGGGCGGATGTCCATCGAGGACCGGGCGCAATGAATGGCCTTGCATATCTGCGGGTACAGCGACACCGGCAAAGTCCAGGAAAGTCGGCGCAAAGTCGAGATTCAAGGTCATTGCTTCTGTAGTCTGTCCAGCCTCGATGGCGGCGGGATAGCGCATCATCAGCGGCATGCGCAGAGATTCTTCGTACATGAAGCGTTTGTCGTACCAGCCGTGTTCGCCGAGGTAGAAGCCCTGGTCAGAAGTATAGACCACAATGGTATTTTGCGCCAGACCATTTTTGTCGAGGTAGTCCAATAGCCGGCCGACGTTGTCATCCACCGAGGCGATGCAGCGGAGGTAGTCTTTTATGTAGCGCTGGTACATCCATTCCACGCGTTCTTTTCCCTGCGGATTTTTTTCACGGAAATCCTGCCGCATCTTGTCGTAATGAGCATCCCAGGCGGATTTTTGTTCCTGATTCATGCGAAGGTAGCTTCCCTCCCACCATTTGATAGGATTTCCTTTCCGGGTACCTCCACCTCCGGTACCGGGGTCCACGCCGCCGAAATCTTCCGGCATGAGCTTCATGTCTTGTGAAAGGTACATATTGGCGATGCGCATGTCGGCTTCTTTCGCAGCAGGAGAGCGGCCGGCATAGTCGTCCCAAAACGTTTCAGGCAGGGGCAGGTCGTCCTCAAACATATCCATGTGTTTTGCGTCGGGCATCCAGTTTCGGTGCGGGGCCTTGTGGTGAAACAACAAGCAAAAGGGTTTGGTCTTGTCCCGGTTGTTCAACGCCTTGAGGGCGAAATCTGTAATGACATCGGTGGTATAACCTTCGTGCACGGAGGTGTCGCCATTTTCGACCATCCGTGGGTTGTAATATTGGCCTTGCCCAGTGAGGATGTTCCAATAGTCAAACCCAGTTGGTGCGGTTTTGAGGTGCCATTTACCCACGATAGCGGTATAATAACCTGCCTTTTGGAGAAGCTTGGGAAAGGTAACCTGGCTGCCGTCGAACTGGTCGCGGTTGTCGCGCAGGCCGTTGAGGTGGCTATATTTTCCGGTTAGCAACACCGCCCGGCTTGGAGCGCAAATGGAGTTGGTGACAAAGCTATTCTGAAACAACATCCCTTCTTTTGCAATGCGGTCGATGTTCGGCGTTTGGATGAGCTTGCTGCCGTAAGCGCTGATGGCCGCATTCGCATGGTCGTCGGCCATGATGTAAATGATGTTGGGGCGGGGAAGTAGTTTGGATTGGTCCGGTTTGTCCTGCGTGCAGGATAATGTTGAAACGAGCGTGAAAAAAATGAGAGAAAGCTGACCTTTCATGATGCTGTGTTTAGATGGCCAAAATAAGAAAAAAGTTCTACCAGTTCACAATTTTAGAGGCCTGTCAGCGGCAGTGCCCCTGTAAATTATCTGTTCTTTTATGAACCATTGCAGTCACAAATGCCGCTGCGCTCTACACTCCTATCGTTAAAAAAAAACGAGATATAGGTAACTATGAAAAGGCCGGCATTATCAAAGCCGCATTATGAGAAACGCCCCCCAGCAACGATGTTCACCTCAGTTTCGGCCTGCTGCGCGATACCCGGCTATGGCTTGGCGCTACCTTTCGCTGGAGTTTTTCAGACACTTCGTCCATGGGCGATTCGGAGGTGGTGCAGGCCCAATACCTCATCACCGGCCGTCTGCGCGCCGGTACAGCTCCTGTTTCAGGCCGTTTTTGATTTTTTGCAAAAGAATCAGGCGTTCGATGAGTTCATCGAGTTCAAACTCCCCGGGGAGATATTTCAGACTGGTACTAACTTTTTTGTAAGCATGTGACGGAGATTTCTGGTCAAATCTACATATTCCTCCGGTACTGCCCACCTACCTCGTACAGCGCATTCGTAATCTGTCCCAGCGAGCAGGACTTGGCCGTCTCCATCAGCATCTCGAAGATATTTTCGTTGTGGAGGGCGGCGGTCTGGAGGCGTTTCAGGGCTTCCCCTGACTTGTCCCCGGCGGCTTTGTGCAAGTTTTGTACGGTATCAATTTGCGCCTTTTTCTCCTCTTCCGTCGAGCGGATGACCTCTTTGGGCAGAATGGTCGGCGAGCCTTTTTTCGACAGGAAGGTGTTCACGCCGATAATGGGGTATTCGCCGGTATGTTTCAACTGCTCGTAATAGAGGCTCTCCTCCTGAATCTTGCCGCGCTGGTACATCGTTTCCATGGCGCCCAGCACGCCGCCCCGCTCGGTGATGCGGTCGAACTCAGCGAGCACGGCCTCTTCCACCAGGTCGGTCAGTTCCTCGATGATGAAAGCGCCCTGCAGCGGGTTTTCATTTTTCGCCAGCCCCAACTCGTGGTTGATGATGAGTTGTATGGCCACGGCCCGGCGCACACTTTCCTCCGTCGGGGTGGTGATGGCCTCGTCGTAGGCGTTGGTGTGCAGCGAGTTGCAGTTGTCGTAGATGGCGTAAAGGGCTTGCAAGGTGGTGCGGATGTCGTTGAAATCTATCTCCTGGGCGTGCAGCGAGCGGCCGGAGGTCTGGATGTGGTACTTGAGCAATTGGGAGCGTTCGTTGGCGCCGTATTTATGCTTCATGGCCTTGGACCAGATGCGGCGGGCCACCCTGCCGATGACGGCGTATTCGGGGTCAATGCCATTGGAGAAAAAGAAGGACAGGTTGCGGGCGAAGTCGTCAATTTTCATGCCCCGGCTGAGGTAGTATTCCACAAAGGTAAAGCCGTTGGCCAACGTAAAGGCGAGCTGAGTAATCGGGTTGGCCCCGGCTTCGGCGATGTGATAGCCGGAGATGGACACCGAGTAAAAATTGCGGACTTTGTGCCGGTTGAAATACTCCTGCACGTCGCCCATTATTTTGAGCGAAAATTCAGTGCTGAAGATGCAGGTATTTTGCGCCTGGTCTTCTTTCAGGATGTCGGCCTGAACGGTGCCGCGCACGGTGCTCAGCGCTTTGGCCTTCAGCTCTCCGTAAACGCCGGCAGGCAGTATCTGGTCGCCTGTGACACCGAGCAGCAGCAGGCCGGGGCCGCCGTTGCCTTCGGGGATGTCGCCGCGGTAGGCCGGGCGGGGCAGCCCCCGGTCGTCGTACAATTCTTTCAGTTTCGCTTCCACGAGGTGCTCCAATTTGTGCTCACGAATGTACATCTCGCACTGCTGATCAATGGCGGCGTTCATAAAAAAGGCGCACATGGTAGCTGCCGGTCCATTGATGGTCATACTGACCGAAGTTTTCGGGTTGCAGAGGTCGAAGCCGGAGTACAGTTTTTTGGCGTCGTCAAGGCAACAGATGCTCACGCCGGAGTTGTCGGGTTTGCC
>CAZPHZ010000027.1:0-14476 GCA_964586035.1 uncultured Saprospiraceae bacterium | reverse complement strand
CCTCAACCTCCTCAACTCCCTCAACTCTCTCAACTCCCTCAACTCCCTCAACCTTCTCAACTCTCTCAACCTCCTCAACTCTCTCAACCTTCTCAACCTTCTCAACTCCCTCAACCTGACCTACCCCATAAATTTGCTACATGCTCCTGTTATTTCAACATACTTTTAATGTGCTCGTACTGGCTCTTATTGGTAGCTGTGCCGCTACAACCCAACTCTTGTTTCTTTTTTTCAATGCTATCTATGCGGTTGCCGGGGTCGGGGTGCGTGCTCAGAAATTCAGGCGGGGCGCCATCCTTGCCCGCTATTTTTTTGAAAAAACCGGCGGCACCTGCCGCATTATAATTCGTGCTACAAAGGTAAACAACCGAATATTCATCGGCCTGGGCTTCGTGATTTCTGCTAAATTTAAGAGATGCCAGCCCGAGCGCTATTTGCTCTGCCATGCCGGAGTCCGTTTGGCCGGTAATGACCTGTCTAACGGCGTCGAGACCATAGAGGCTGGTCATTTGGCGGGTTGAATGGCGCAGGGCAGCATGTGCGATTTCGTGGCCCATGACCCCTGCTAATTGATATTCTGAGTCGAGGTATTTTATCAGGCCGGTATATACATAAAGGTGGCCGCCTGGCACAGAAAAGGCATTCAGTGTCGTGTCGTCTTTGATGAGTTTTACGTCCCATGGAAACTCCTTGCTGTAAGCCACTTTGCCCGTATGCAAAATTTTTGAGGTAATATTCCTTACGTAGCGGTACACTTCTTCGTTGCCTTGTTCCGGCAGGAGAGGGAACTGTTTCGGATCGCTCGCTATCTGCTCGCTCACCTGCTTGCCGAGGGCGATGTCGTCATCAATGGTGAATAAATTGATGCCGTTCTTGAAGGCACCACAGCTCAGGAAAGTCAATGAAAAACAGAGAGAAAAAAGAATGGATGCATTTTTTGAAATCATGGCTTTTGTCTTTTGAGTGAAAATCGCGGAAGCCCGTTTTTTTTTTGAACTCCAACGCAACAACGTGGCAGAAGTTTTAATTATTGGTTAAGGCTCCATGCTAAATGCAAGCGAGAGAAAAAGTTAAAATACCGTTAGCAATGGCGTATTTCCTTGCATTCGGCTCCTTTTCATGATATTTGCATGGCTTGCCGGCTGCTAATCTGCGACACGGCAAATTAACCTGTTAGCATTTAACATAAATTCCTTTTCATGAAATTCAATTATAAAACTCACCCACTTTTTTTCATCGCGCTTCTGATTTGTTTTTCGGGCTTCGCCCAAAAGCCGGAGCTCTGGAACTCCGCTGCCATTTACCACCACATTCAAAAACTCAATGTGCTGGGCTCGGCGCTTTATGTGGGTGCCCACCCTGACGACGAAAACACGCGGCTGATTTCGTATCTCGTCAACGACCGGCACATAAACGCAGCCTACCTGTCGCTCACCCGTGGCGATGGCGGCCAGAACCTCATCGGTACCGAAATAGCAGAATTGCTTGGCGTCATCCGCACGCAGGAATTGCTCGCCGCCCGCCGTATTGACGATGGCACACAAATGTTCACCCGCGCCAACGACTTTGGCTTCTCCAAGAATCCCGATGAAACGCTCCGAATATGGAACCGCGACGAGGTGCTCTCCGATGTGGTGTGGGCCATTCGCAAATGGCACCCCGACGTCATCATCAACCGATTCGACGCCAATTCGGCCGGGCGTACCCACGGGCATCACACTTCTTCGGCTATGCTCAGCCTCGAGGCGTATGAGCAGGGTGCCAAAAAAAATGTCTTTCCTCAGCAATTGAAATATACCGACACCTGGCAGCCCCGCCGCATTTTTTTCAACACCTCGTGGTGGTTTTACGGCAGCCGGGACAATTTTGAAAAAGCCGATAAATCTAACATGGTTACGGTAGATGCCGGGGCGTATTACCCCATCCTCGGAAAATCGAATAACGAAATAGCGGCGGAAAGCCGCTCCATGCACAAATCGCAGGGTTTCGGCTCCATGAGCAACCGCGGCAGCCAGCTCGAATACCTGGAACTGCTCCGTGGGGATGCTCCCAAAACAAACGACCCTTTCGACGGCATAAACACCACCTGGTCGAGGGTGAAGGGTGGCGCGCCCATCGGCGAATTAATGAAAAGGATCAAGGAAGATTTTCGTCACGAAAATCCCGCAGCCAGTGTGCCGGCGCTCATGCAGGCTTACAAGATGATTGGCAACCTGCCCAGCGGCTATTGGAAGCGCGTTAAAATGGAGGATATCCGAGATGTAATCGCCGCCTGTATGGGGCTGTTCACCAGTGCTTCGGCCAGTGACGGCTCTGCTACTCCGGGCGAGACGGTGAGTCTCAACCTGGAACTCATAAACAGGTCGCAGGTGTCATGTGTGTTGGAAGCCGTTCGCTATGTGCCCATTGGACAAGACACCGTAATGAACTTGGAATTGACGGACAACAAGGACATCAGTTGGGAAAGTTCCGTTACGCTCCCCGAAGACATGCCGCTGACCAACACTTATTGGCTCAATAAAAAGTGGGACCTCGGCATGTACACTGTCGAAGACCAGACCCTTCGCGGATTGCCGGAAACTCCCCGGAAATTCAAGGTCATTTTTAGCTTGCGAATAAACGGTCAGCCTTTTATTCTCGAAAGGGAGGTAGTGTATAAATACCGCGATAGCGTAAAAGGCGAGGTATATCAGCCATTTGAAGTTACGCCACCCGTTTTTGTGAACTTGCAGGAATCGGCATACATTTTCACCCACAGTGCACCACAGACGGTAAAAGTGGTGGTGAAATCCGGTGCACCAGATGTGAGCGGCAGCCTCATCCTTTGCCACCCGGAGGGCTGGCGCGTTGAGCCAGATCGTCAGGATTTTTCTTTAAGCCTGAAAGGCGAAGAGCTGGTCGTGGAATTTAAACTCTTCCCTCCCGATACGGCATCCGCCGGTTATATTTCGCCGTTGGCGAAAATCGGAGACGAGGAGTATTTCAAAGGCGTTACTACCATTCAATACGACCACATTCCAACCCAAACCGTGCTGCTCAATGCCCAATCGAAGGTCGCCAAAATTGACTTGAAAAAAGCAGGAGACCGTGTGGCCTACATCATGGGCGCCGGCGATAAGATTCCCGAAAGCCTGCGGCAAATCGGATATACGGTGGACGTGCTCGATGTGAGTCGCATCAATGAGCCGCTCCTCCAAAGCTACGATGCCGTTGTGCTCGGTGTGCGGGCCTACAACACTGTGGAACGTCTTCAATTCGCCCAACCCAAACTCATGGAGTATGTGAAAAATGGCGGTACGCTCATCGTGCAATACAACACGAACAGGGGCCTCGTTTTGCCGATGGAAAAAATAGCGCCGTACAAACTGCACATCTCCCGCGACCGCGTGACGGTGGAAGAAGCGGAGGTCAATTTCCTCGATCCCGGGAATGAACTGCTTAACTACCCCAATAAGATTACGGAAAAAGATTTCGACGGTTGGGTGCAGGAACGCGGCCTCTATTTTCCCGATGAATGGGGCGAAGAATTCACCCCGGTGCTTTCGTGCCACGATCCCAACGAACCGCCCCGCAACGGTGGCCTCCTCGTGGCAGACTACGGCAAGGGCCATTACATCTACACTGGCTACTCCTGGTTTCGGGAGCTACCCGCCGGTGTGCCGGGAGCGTTCCGCCTCTTCGCCAATATGATTTCGATAGGGAAACACAGTAAGCCGTAGAGGGGGAGGAGAAAAGAGACGAAGACAACTTTCAGGAAGTGATACCCGACTCGATTATTACGGTCTTACAAAAACGGATTGCTCTCCCGCTCATGACCGATGGTGGTGGCCGGACCATGGCCCGGGTAAACTTTTACCTCATCGCCTAATGGGAAGAGTTGGGTTTTGATGCTTCGGATGAGAGTGTCTTGGTCGCCGCCAGGTAGATCGCTGCGTCCAATACTCTCTCGAAAAAGGACGTCACCGGCGATGAGGAAATTATCTTTTTCACAATAAAACGACAGACTTGCCGGGGAATGGCCCGGCGTTAAAATTGCTTTTAACCCGGTATTGCCAAAGGCAATGATCTCGTCACCGGCTATAAAACGGCCCGGTGCCGGAGAAGGGTCTCCGGCGGGGATGCTGTAAAACTGGCTAATTTGCGGTACGGCTTCCAGTACTGTTAGTTCCCCGCGGTGAATCTCTAATTCCAGCTTCCAGCGTCTGCTGACGAAACGGTTGCCGAAGACGTGGTCGATGTGGCAATGGGTGTTGAGCAACCTAACGGGGTGTAAGTTGTTCTCGCTGATAAATGTTTCCAGTGCAATCCTTTCGTGGGCTTCATAGCAGCCGGGGTCTATGATGACGCACTCTCCACTTTCATCGTAAATGACATAAGTGTTTTCCTGAAAGGGGTTAAAAGTGAGAAAGGCAACTGTAGCTGGCATAGAAATTTTAATTAATATTTGAGGGTACAACGTCTCAGGTGCGGTATTTGTCACCTAAATTCCATAAATTGCTTTTCGGTGGCAATGCGGATGCGAAATTAGTAATTTCATCCATGCGCATACTCCTCTGCTCGTTGATGTGGTTTCTTGAAGACATTTTGATTCATAAAACCAGAGGGGGAACGGCTCAAAGACTTAAATAAGCGTTTCAGCGTTTTTACCATAGCCACCCGGCCATCATTTTTAATTTTTCATTCATGCGCAGTCTATACATCCTACTTTTTTTTCTCTTGACCGGCGCTTTGTCATTCGGGCAAACGACACAAACCGAGTTTGGGAAAAACCGGGTGCAATTTCATCAGGAATTCGCTGACTGGTCGCAGTATGAAAGCCGGAATTTCATCACCTATTGGTATGGGGAGGGCCGCCTCATCGGTCAGTCCGTCGTGCAAATGGCCGAATTCGATTTTGCAGAAATCCAAAGCATTGTGGATTACAAAATGAATGACAAAATCGAAATCATCGTCTATAAAGACATCACTGACCTCAAACAGAGCAATATTGGCAGCGAGGAAGCCTTCATAAATACAGGCGGACAAACCAAAATAGTGGGCAATAAGATGTTCGTCTATTTTAATGGTGACCACAACGACCTCAGACGACAGATAAGGGAAGGCGTAGCTTCCATTTTCATGAACGCAATGCTTTTTGGCTCAAACCTTCAGGAAATAGTGCAAAATGCCGTTATGATGAACCTGCCTGAATGGTTTAAGGAAGGACTCGTGGCATACGTTGGTCAGAAATGGGATACAGAGCACGACAATCAGTTGCGCGACCTGATGCTCTCCGGAGAATACGAAGATTTCGAGAGCTTAGCCGAAGATTACCCAAAGCTCGCCGGTCATTCGCTTTGGTATTTTATTGCACAGCGCTTCGGGCACACCAATGTTTCGCACCAGATTTATCTCACCCGCATTAATAGGGATGTGGAAAGCGGTTTTCTCTACGTTTTGGGAAGCACTTTTCGCAATACGACGTTGGCTTGGGCCGAATTCTTCCGAAGCCGGTTCGAAAGCGAGGCGGGCCACATGCTGACCCCCGAAACCAGCGACCGGCCTTTGCAGGAGGTCGCCGTAAAAAACAAAAGAAACCACTCCATTTCCCAATTGAAAATAAGTCCCGACGGCACCAAAATAGCTTATGTAATTAATGAAATTGGCCGCGTAAGAGTTTATATTCAGGATATCGCCACTGGCGACCGGAAGTTGGTATTCAAAGGCGGATTCCGCAATGCCATTCAAGCTACAGATTACAATTATCCCTTGCTGGCGTGGAGTCCAAGCAATATGGAACTCGCTGTGCTTTACGAGCAGCGCGATGTGCCAAAGCTGATGAAATACCAGGTGTTGACGCACGAAAAAACCACCGAGGATTTAGTCACCCAATTTCAACGGGTATACAGCATGGACTATATCACCGTCAACGATATGGTTTTCTCAGCCGCCGTGCGGGGGCAGTCCGACCTATTCCGGTACTTTACCCTTACCCGGCAGACGCAGCGCCTCACCTCCGATTTTTGGGACGACCTCGACGCCACTTATGTAAACATTCATGGCCAGCATGGACTGCTCTTTTCCTCCAACCGCAACGACTCGTTGAATGTGCCGGCGGTACTGGATTCGGTGCTTCCCATCCTACCATTCGACATTTACTACCTCAACCTCGACGCCCCTTCTGAGCTCGTGCAGGTGACGCATACGCCTCATGCCAGCGAGTTGCAGCCAATCGCTATCGACTCCACATGGTTTGGCTTTCTTAGCGACGAAAGCGGGGTGTACAACCAAAAAGCGGGATACCTCGAAGACTATATCCATCATATTGAAAACGTCATCGTTTTTGAGGACGGTGAAGAAATGCGGCTCCACGCCGATTCCATCATCGAGGAGAAATTAGACAGCGCGGCTTTGTCGAAAGTGGATACCATCTGGCAGGATACCATCATAAAGCAGCGTGCAGTTTGCCATTTTCTCACCAACTACGACCGCAACATCACCACCCATCACAAGGCACGCCGCAACGACAGGTTCGTAGAAATGAACAGCCGTGATGGCAAGATGCATATTTTCATGGGAGAAATGGTGCCGCAGCCCTCGGTTGAACCTTTTCTCACTACTTTTCAGCAACAAAGAATCCGTTCCCTTCAGGCAGACAAAGGTCTGGCAGGAGCACCAGCGCAGGTGACGGATAATGTGCTGAAAGAGACCGGGAACGAACCTATCGACGTGTCTGAAATTCCACCGGAAAAACAGGACACCGGAAAAATAGACATCGATAATTACCTGTTTCAAAGTGAGTTCGACAATGAAGAACTGCCAGTGCACACAGCTCCGCAAAAGAATGTGGAGCAACCTCGTGATGCACAACAGCCGGTAGATGTAATCAGCGGGAGCGAAAGGGGAGACAAAGGGAAAGTGCACGATTTTAGGTCGAGCAGAATCATTCCCTACCGCCTGAAATTCCGCACCGACTACGTAACCACTCAGCTCGACAACAGCCTGTTGTTCGATGGGCTGAGTTCCTATGCTGGTGTACCGCAGGATTTCGGTTACCCCCCTCCCGGCATTTTGCTGAAAGCAAATTTTAAGGACCTTTTTGAAGATTACGAATTCGAGGGAGGCGTGCGCGTACCAACTTCTTTCAACGGGGCAGAGTATTTCCTACTTTTCAATGACCGGAAAAAACGCCTCGACAAGCGCTACGCAGTATACCGCCGCCGGCTGCGGTTCACACAGGATCCCACTCCGCCGCCGCTTAAATATGATAACTCCATCGCGTTGGGTCAGTACCAATTGCGGTACCCGTTGGACATATTTACCAGTATCAGGGCCACTGCTACTTTGCGTTTTGATAAAACTACTGTTTTGGCCACTGACCAGAGTACCCTGGAATTTCCGACCCAACGCACCCAGCGCTTCGGTATCCGGGGAGAATACGTTTTCGACAATACCCTGGATATTTCACTGAATGTAAAAAATGGCACCAGGTACAAAGTGTTCGCGGAAATAGTTAAAGGTTTTGAAGCCGACCTTGCCAACAAGGTGAGATTTAGTGCCAACGATGGATTTATGACTGTACTTGGCTTAGACTTCCGGCATTATCAGCGGGTTTTGCGTTATTCTGTGCTGGCTGGGCGGCTGGCCGGAGCCACCTCTTTTGGGCAGGAAAAAATACTCTATATGCTCGGCGGCACCGATAATTGGTTGCTGCCACAGTTCGACATGACCATCCCATTGCCTTCTTCCAATGACTTCGTGTACCGGGCCATCGCCACCAATGCCAGAGGCTTTCAGATGAATGCCCGCAACGGCAATTCTTATGCGTTGTTCAACGCCGAATTCCGCTCCCCGGTGTTCCGATATATTTTCCGGCATTCGCAGTCCAACTTTGTTCGGAATTTCCAATTGGTAGCCTTTTTTGATGCCGGCACTGCCTGGCAGGGCTTCAGCCCTTTCAACGAAGACAGCCCGCTAAATACCTGGACGGATTCCAATGACAACGTCTCCATCACGGTCAATTATTTCCGCGACCCCATCGTGTACGGTTATGGGGCGGGCCTCCGCACGTTGCTGTTTGGCTATTTTGTAAGGTTGGATTATGCCCGGGGTGTCGAAACGAGAGAAGTTCAAGATCCGAGACTTTACTTCTCCATCGGCATGGATTTTTGAGCCGGAGGCTCAAATACGCTGAAGCGCTCAATACACGATTTTCACCAATTTTAGTCTGTTCCTTCTTTCGCTGGGCACGATGATTTCATTGGCGGCCACCTGCACGGCATCGCGCATCCGAAGGCTCAATTCCTTGCGTTCGGTGTTCATTACCGTGTTGTGCTCAAAACTGCCATTGCCCGATACGATGTATTCGCTGACGGTGTTTGACTGCTTTATTTCATCGTTGAAAATGACGCGGAGGGCCGCTGGTGTTTTCGCCAAAAAATAGGAAGAGTAGATAGCGTCGTCGTCTTGCGAATACTGCTTTTTGTGGAGAATGGTTTTCCAATGTTCCTCGCCATTGGGATGAATGGAAACGAGAAACAAGTCGTCGTAATAATAATCCACAATAGGCCGCATGCCACGGTTGGAGTAAGCGCTGCCTGACGCCATCCCCCGGCTAAAACTCTTATTCAGTTCACCAATGAAGAGGATGCCGCCGTCTCTGCGATGCACGATTTGCTGAATGTTGACTTCTGCGAGCCCCTTGTTTTTAGCTTTTTCTTTTTCTTCTAAAATTTTTACAAAATCGTCTTCAAAGGGCCGGAAGCGGAGCAGTTGGTCGTCGTGGTTTGCTTGGTCAATACTTAGGAAAAAGTACCCGTCGGCCCGGGCGAAATTGTCGCCAGAAAAGAGGCCTGCAGCCACCAGATGTTTGTTCAAATTGTCGAAAGAAAATAGGGCATGGTAGGTGAGATGGTCCTGCATGGGCACCTCATAGCGCTGGAGATATCCTTCCGTGGCTTTTCCGGTTTCAAGTATTTCCAGATGGTGTTGGTCTTGGCGGGCTTTACGGTTTTCGCGGCTCAATACCAAATGCATATTTCCGTTATTGTCCACCAGCATTTGGATGAAATCCCGTTGGAATATGAAGTCATCCAAAGTGAAGCTGGTCTCCCACAGCAATTTCATTTGACCCATTTGGAAGGAAAATACCGTGAACTCATTGCTCTGTTCCACAAAGTAGATCAGGGCCACGTTTTTGTCCTCCGACACGACTATCTGGTAGTTGGGGGTGTAAAATAACTTATCCAATACTTTAAGCGTGACGGAATCTCTCAGGTTGGCCGAGGGGCTGTACCGGTGGGCTTTTAAAACGGGGTTTCCTTTTTTGCGAAACTGGTAAAACAAACAAAAGTCGTCTCCCATTGGAACTACTTGAATTAGTTCGGGGCGTCTTTTGTCCAGCTCCAATTCTTTCTTCCATCTTTTGTGGAGGTTGTCATCGAAGCCTTTCACCTCGAATTTGGATTGCTTGGCAGTAAATACCAAGACGTTGCCGCGGCTGTCGGGGATGACCTCGTAATAATCGTCATCGCGGGTAGAAATGGTCTCAGAAACAGTTACCGTTTGCGCTTGCGCAAACAGGGGTAGTAGAAAGAGGAAAGTAAAAATCTTATTTTTCATAGCTGGGGGAATTTAAGTGCTGTAACTGCCAAAACCCTAAATTACCTAGTTAAAACGATATAATCCCGCACAAGGGTTTTCAGAAACTCTATTTTGTTACCTTGAGGAGGGGCGATGTCCAATTCTTTGCAAATGATTTGTACGGCAAGTTGCACGGCTTCGGTATGGGCGGCATTTCGCCAGGTCTTGTGTCGTGACAAAAGGTTTTTAATGAGCAAAACATCACTTTCCCGCAACTGTTTTACCACCGGATATTGGGGTTCATAATGTTCTAGTGTTTGTATTTTTAGGATGTCGCCGAGGCGAAAAGCCTGTTTACTCTTCCTCCGGATGACCGCTGTGTTTGCAGCGAGATCGCCGAGGCGCTGATTTTTGAAAGTGGAGCCGATAAGCAGCGCGCCCAAAACCCCAAGGGAAAGAAAAAAGTCGGCCAGTAAAAATATGGCCCGAATAAGGTAATCTCCAATACCGGGCTCCCGGCCATCGAGCCTCACGACTTTCAGGCCAAGCGATTTTTTGCCTAAAGACTGGCCATTGGCGATAACCTCGGAAACTAAATGGTAGAAAATCAGCCCCACCACGTTCAACATCGCAATAAAGTTGAATCCCCAACGGGTTATGAATCCCCGGAATAAGCCATCAACTATCATCCACAGCAGATAATAAGCCAAATAATAAACTACCAAGTCAATAAAAAAAGCAAAGAAGCGGTCGCGCAACGATGCAAGCTCGTATTCAATGGTGACGTTTTGCGTGGTGCGTATTTCTATAGAAGCCATTCATTGAGGTTCGAAAAATAAGTGGTTCGGGTCATCGGGTCAAGTTAGGCCAATTCCCAAACACCCAAAATTAGTTTTACTTTACTTTTGCAAAAAGCAGAAAGGGTGAAAACCGTGTTTTGCCATCAAATCGTCCTACCATTGAATTACACTACGCAAAATTTTGCCGATACCATTGTTGCACTTTCGACGCCTCCGGGGGTAGGTGCACTCGGCATTATCAGACTTTCGGGCATAGATGCCCTGCGCATTGTCCAAAAAGTATTCGGTGGAAAGGACCTCACCAAGCAGGCCAGCCACACCCTTCATTTCGGCACCATCACCGGGGATGACGGCCACATTCTCGATGAAGTTGTGGTATCCATATTTAAAGCCCCCCATTCTTATACCGGCGAAAATGTGGCGGAAGTATCATGCCACGGTTCATCATATATTTTGGGGCAGGTGCTCGAGCTTTTTGTAAAAAAAGGAGCCCGGCTCGCGCAGCCCGGTGAATTCACAATGCGGGCTTTTCTCAACGGCCGCATGGATTTGTCGCAGGCCGAAGCCGTTGCCGACCTCATCGCCTCCCATTCATCGAGTGCCCATGCCGTGGCCATGCGTCAGATGCGTGGCGGGTTTAGCCATGAAATAAAAAAGTTGCGCGGCCAACTCATCGACTTCGCCAGCCTTATTGAACTGGAATTGGACTTCGCCGAAGAAGACGTAGAATTTGCCAATCGCGACGAGTTAAAAAAATTAGTACAAAACATTCAGGCGTTGATCCAATCCCTCATTAATTCATTCAAATTGGGCAACGTGCTCAGGACCGGCGTCCCAACCGTCATTGCCGGCAGGCCCAATGCCGGCAAATCCACCCTTCTCAATGCTCTGCTCAACGAAGAGCGGGCCATCGTCAGTGAAATCGAAGGTACTACCCGCGACACCATCGAAGAAGTGCTCAACATCAACGGTGTAGAATTTCGCCTTATCGACACCGCAGGCCTTCGCGAAGCGCAAGACCAAATAGAAACTCTCGGCGTGGAAAAAACCCTGGAAAAAGTGCGGCAGGCAGCCCTCCTCATCTATGTGTTCGATGTGGCGGCGATGAAGCCCGAAGAAGTGCTCACCGACCTCGCCAGCCTTCGGTCGGAAGGCATGCAGTTTCTCGTCGTTTGTAATAAAATAGACAAGAATCCGCGCTTCGAACCGGAGGCACTCCTCAGTCTTCAGTCCTCAGTCCTCAGTTCGCAGGTCGTGACGTGTTCGGCAAAGCATGGCATGAACGTGTCCGCATTGAAAGAGAAACTCTACGAAACCGCCCTTTCCAAAGAGCTGAATCTCGAAAGTCCCATCGTCACCAATGCCCGTCACTACGAAGCGCTGCAAAAAGCATCCGCCAGCCTTGATGATGTGCTCCGCGGCTTGGAAAAAGGCGTGACTTCCGATTTCGTGGCAATGGACATCCGGCAGGCTCTCGCCTATCTCGGCGAAATCACCGGCGAAGTCGGTGTGGATGATTTGCTGGAGAATATTTTTTCGAAGTTTTGTATCGGGAAGTAAGCATCACCCTTCCAGACTTTCCAAAATCGTCCGGCAGGCCAGTTCTATTTCGGCTTCTGAAATGGTGAGTGGTGGGGCGATGCGCAGGCTGTGGTCGTCGAAGAGAAACCAGTCGGTGATGACCCCTTCGGCTAAACATTTCAGTTGCACCTTTCGCAGGGTGGTGAAATCCGCCAATTCGACGGCCATGAGGAGGCCGGCGCTGCGCACTTCGCGGATGGCGGGGTGTACGAGCAATTGGCGGAAGAGCGCTTCTTTTTCTTTCACTTTTGAAATGTAGTCTTCCTCCAGCAGCACCCGCAGGGTGGCGAGGGCGGCGGCACAACACACGGGGTGACCGCCGAAGGTGGTGATATGGCCGAGCGGTGGGTCGAAACTCAGCGACTGCATGATGGCCCGGGGAGCCACGAAGGCCCCGATGGGCATGCCGCCGCCCATGGCTTTGGCGAGCAGCAGGATGTCGGGCACGGCGTCGTATTGCTGAAAGGCCCAGAGGGTACCGGTGCGGCCGTAGCCCGCCTGAATTTCGTCGAAAACGAGGAGGGCACCTGTTTCGTCGCAGCGCTGCCGGAGTTTTTGCAGGTAGCCGTTTTCGGGGGGGTGTACACCCGACTCGGCCTGCACGGTTTCCACGATCACACAGGCGGTGTTGGTGGAGATTTTTTCCAAATCTTCTTCTTTGTTAAAATCGATGTGGCGGATGCCGGGCAGCAGCGGGTAAAACGCCTGGGAGAAAGTAGTGGGTGACATGAGGCTGTCGGCGCCTTGTGTGCTGCCGTGGTAGGCATTGCGGCAGGCGATAATTTCCCGGCGGCCAGTGTGGCGTTTGGCCAGTTTCATGGCACCTTCGGTGGCCTCGCTTCCCGAGTTGGTGAAATACACCGTGTCGAGGGGAGTGGGGGTGAGGCTTTTTGCGAGCAGCGATGCTAATTGTACCTGTGGTGCCAGCACGTATTCGCCATACACCTGGGTGTGCATATACTTTCCAAGTTGCGATTCAATGGCTTTTAAAACCTTAGGGTGGCGATGGCCGAGAGAACTAACGCTGATTCCACCGATGAGGTCGAGCCATGATTTGCCGCCGGGGCCATAGAGCCGGCAGCCCTCGGCCCGTTCGATTTCGAGAAGGAGGGGCATATCGTTCGTCTGAGCGACATGGCGGAGAAAAAGCTGTCGGAGGGTGGGCATGAGGGACGGTGTTACAATGTTACGATGCGAGGGTGTTTCTGGACTTTCCTGCGAATGTATCGCACAGGGTACCGTGAAACCGCCGCACCGCAAATATGTGAAAGTTTGAGGGGATGTACCTCATTTTGCAAACCGGCGTTATCCTGGGTAAAGTGGAGCTGTGAAACTCAAAAAAAAGGAAGGGAAAAGAAAAGTTGGGTAGCTTTGCGGCCAAATTCAAACCCGAAACAACTTTTTGGGTGTTTATTAGTTATTTATTGCCAAAATCGAAAGCCCCTGAAAAGGGCCCTTGTTTCTCGAAACTCTCAGTTGGGGCCTTATTACCCAAGATTTTATTTTGTTTTGAACCCTTAACGTGCCAAGTTGAACAACTTTTTAGATTTATGCATCTCTTGAAAATAAAGGATCACATTTTCACATTTTTTATTGTCTGCTGCATTGGTACGGCGGGGTTTTCGCAGCGTATGACCGTCGTGAAAGGTGTGGTCATAGATGCAGAAACAAAAGAGACTTTACCGCTCGTTAACATCTCATTCACCGGCACTTCCATTGGCACAACCACCGGCTTTGATGGCTCCTATGTTCTCGAGTCAAAATGGGCATCCGACTCTATTCAAATTTCTTATGTTGGCTATGAGACCCTGACCCTACCCGTTCAATTGGGGACCAGACAAAAACTGAGTGTGGCCCTTTCTCCTTTTTCCGTCATCATGAAAACCGTGGAAGTGAAAGCCCGCCGCGGAAATTACAAACGCAGGGGCAATCCGGCGGTAGCTCTGATGAAAAAGGTGATCGCTCACAAGGGTGATAACCGAATTGAGTCGCATGAATTTTACGAATACAATAAATACGATAAGGTTGAGTTCGACCTCAACAACTTCGATCCCGAGAAGCTGAAGAAACGGCGCTCGATGAAGAAGTTTAAATTTTTGATGGACTATGTCGACACTTCCGAAGTTAATGGCAAGCCCTTCCTTCCGTTTTTTATTCAGGAAACTTCGGCGAAAGTGTATTATCGCAAGCACCCCGAGGCGAAGAAAGAATACCGCGATGCGGTAAAAGTTACCGGCTTCAAAGATTATGTGGACCTCGAAGATTTCACCACCATGATGGATGTGCTGTACCAGGACGTGAATATTTATCAAGACAATATCCGGATTCTCGACCTGACATTCATGAGCCCGCTCAGTTCTTTTGCCAATACATTTTACCGGTATTACCTGACGGATACCTCAGCCGTCGTGAATGGGAACCCTTGCACCAAGGTTTCATTCATGCCCGTCAACAATCAGAACATCGCTTTTGCCTGCGACCTGTAAATCTTCAAGGACTTAAGTTATCACGTGGCTAAGGCTGATATCGGCATC